>JBILDL010000098.1:0-7184 GCA_044352635.1 Saprospiraceae bacterium
ATTGAATCATTCGTTTCTGATACTTATCAGGTACGTCAACCACCTGTCTTTTAATCTGGTCTGCATTCCATTTTGCTCTTTCCTTCCATAAATCTCTTCTTGTAACAAAAACCACTAAATGTTTGGCTGATTTTGCTGCATATTGATCAAGACACAAAGGTTGAAACCTCTTTTTTTCCTCCTCAGAACGAATCCAAAAAAAAGACCACAATTGCATATTACTGGAATTAGGAGACAAAATTGCTCTTTCCAAACTCCTTTTAATCACCTCATCAGGTACTTCCACTTCAGGGTCAAAACTTCTATTTGACCTTCGCAATTTTACAATCTCCTCAAATTCGGAACCCAACATAGACTAATTATTTTACTGATTAAAATGATTCTACCCCATTCACTGTGGTATATTTAAAACTAATTTTTTTATCGGGAAAAACTATTTTGAAAGCAGATTGGCACATTAAAGTAGCTTCATGAAAACCACATAAAATAAGCTTTAGTTTACCAGGATAAACATTTATATCGCCAATGGCAAAGATGCCAGGAATATTGGTAGAGTAATCGAAAGTATTTACCTCTATTGCATTTTTGTCAATCTGAAGTCCCCAATCGGCCATGGGACCCAATTTGGGCGACAATCCGAAGAGAGGTATAAAATGATCCGTTTCCTGATGAAACACTCCTTTTGATTTACTTTCAATCTGAACGGCATCTAAAGCACCGTTACCCCTTAATCCTACAATCTGCGCATCGGTCAATAAATTTAATTTTCCCGTTTGTGCCAGATGAAAAACCTTTTCAACAGAATCGAGCGCACCTCTAAAATCATTTCTCCTATGAATTAAAGAAACCTCTTTAGCTACATCAGTTAGAAAAATACTCCAATCCAAGGCAGAATCTCCTCCACCCGCGATAACCACTCTTTTATCTCTATAAAATTCAGGATCTCTAATTATATACTCGACCCCTTTATCTTCGTACGATTCAAGATTCTCTAATGGTGGTTTTCTTGGTTCAAAACAACCTAATCCACCAGCGATGGCAATGACGGGAGCTTTAATTTGGGTCCCTTTATTAGTAGTTAGTATGAACGAGCCGTCTTCTTGTTTTTCCAGACTTTCTGCTCTTTCCCCTAGCGTAAATCCAGGATTGAAAGGAGCTATTTGCTCCAATAATTTGTCAATCAAATCACCCGCTAAAACAGAGGGATAACCAGGGATATCATAGATTGGTTTTTTGGGATAGATTTCCGTCAATTGACCGCCCGCCATTGGTAATGCATCTATCAGATGACACCTCATTTTTAATAAACCAGCTTCAAAAACGGTGAATAGGCCAACGGGACCAGCTCCAATAATGAGTAAATCAGTCTGAATCATCTGTTTTTTTTTAATTGAGCGCAAAAATAATGGCAATTAGCTTAGAAAGTAACGAATCACCCTGTTTTTTAATAAAAAATAGCAAGAGACGGCTAACCAATCTCTTGCTATCAATAATATAAAAGAAAAAAAAGAATTAATGTTTAATAATACGTTCGGTAATAGGATTTCCATAACCAGAAATAATACGTATGGCATATACGCCAGGTGCCAGATCTTTGATATTTAAAGCTCTGGAGGCCGCTGGGCCGGGAGGAAAAAACCAATCCCTAACCTTTAGTCCGTTGGCATCAAAAATTGATATTTCAATGTTATCCTGTGTTACAAAATAATATTCTACATTTAAAATATCTGTAACAGGATTTGGAAAAACCATCATTTTCATGTCCGGCTTATCCATTAACATTACCTTTTCTACATTAGAGGGTAACATGGTTCCGTCTTCCTGTTTCAATTTAACCCTATAATAATGTAAACCCATTTTGTCAGGCTTATCAACAAATTCAAAATATTTCATACTTTGAACCTCCATAACAGGTAATTTCTTATCCGTTAATCGCTTGAAATTAATACCATCCATTGATCTTTCGATAGTGTAGGTAGGAATAAATGCTGATGATTTACTGCGCCATGACAATTTAACATCAAAACCTGGCATTACCTCTGCCTCAATAGACATGGTTTCCTGATCATTTACTGAAGGACAGTACGTTGGGTTATTTGTTACGGTTACAGAACCATTAAAAGAAACGGTACACTCACGTTCTACTACAATAACTTTATAAGAAAAAGTACCCACACCAGTAAAACGGACATTGGGTTTTGAACCATAAGCCAGGGTGGATTGAAAACCTGGGCCCAATTCCCAGGTAATTTGTGCTGAAGAAGTACTGGTTTGAACCTCTAAAAAATTATTCGCATTTATACACAAAGTTGGCGAACTGACCACCTTTACAGTAGCTCTATTTCCAACTTCTACTTTAACCACATTGGTTTCCAAAAACCCATAACAACCCCTCTTTCTTACGCAACGAGCATAATAAGTTGTTTGATACAATGGTCCCGGATCAAATTCAGGAGTATCAGAATTTGGAATTGGGCTAAATAAATTCATATCAAAGGTAAGTGCTCTATCTGTAGTGTACATCCACAGATATTCGAGATCTCCGACGGCACCAGAGGGACTTATCACGTTTACTATTTTCACAGGATCATTTCCAGGGCCACAAATGAGTTGATTATAACCGATTTCACCTCCGGAAGTTACATTTTTACATTCAAGATAGAAACCCGCGTCAATATCCATTCTGTTTACTCCCGTATCTACTGTAATAAACTCTGTCATCATAGTAAACGGACTCATATCGCTATCTACATTTCTATCAGAACCTCTTAACCAAGGCGTTGGCGCATAATCGGGATTAGGTTTTGCGAAAGTTAACTTATACTTCCCTGCGGGAACATTAAACATATACATACCGGTGCTATCTGTATAAGTAGTATCCATTTCACGAATTTTGTTACCCTCAATAACCGAGAGGATGACTTGAACGCCAACTAAGCCTGGTTCACCAAGATTTTGAATACCATTTTGATTTAAATCGTGCCAAACCCGATCACCTAATTTTGCCAAACAGCTATCTTTTTGTACCACTACATTTAAATCTAAAATAGTGATACACTCCTGAAGTAAACCAGTATTATAGTTTATTTCAAGGTTATATGAACCGTTTCCAAGTTCTGCCGGATTAATTTCTGTGATTAATTTACCGTTCAAGGTAATATTCAAATTACCAATAGCGGAAGTATCCAGATTAAATTTAAAAGACCCCCCATTTTCACACAAACTTAACTGGGAAAGAGGAAGATTCGTAATGGGTATTTCAGGATAAGAAGTACCTCCTTGAAAAAGCAAGGTATCCACGCCATTTGTTACTAAAGCTGAATAATTAACCCCATCAATGTGTCTGAATTTATATTGATACACGCCGGGCTGTACTTCGGGAACCACTGTATTATTAGCAATTAAACGAGGTAAATTGGGAGTAGGCAAGCTAAATTGATCAAAGACTCCCACGGGATTCAATATTCTCCAAACCTGACCTTCAACCTCATTTCTAATTTCCAGGGTTGATTGAAATTGACCATTTCCAGTTTGGGTCGCATTATTTAAGCAAATCGTATTAGTGGTCAGTGCTTGAGGTGACGGAATTAATCCAGCATCAAAGGTAAAATTGGCTGTACCTTTTAACACAATAAATGGTTCTGTCATTCTTGATTTCCTATCTACATCACTATCCAGAGAATCGTTCAAAGAAAACTCATTTGGTTTGGTTAAAACCATTCCTGCAGGCACTTGAAAAGTAATTTTAAACTGACCTGGTGGTACAGGGAAAAAATATCTACCCGATGCGTCGGTTCGTGTTACTGCAAATCTTTCAACTAAGGTATCAAGTCTGGTAATGATAACTTCAACATTTGGAACTCCTTGCTCACCAGGGGTTTGAAGCCCATCAAGATTACTATCGAACCAAACATAATCACCAACCAGGGAATTAGATATTTCAGGATTAACTGTACAATTTGTCACACAACCTTTGGCATCAGTTAAAGTAATTTGATAATTTTTATTTTCAAGATTAACGGCCTTGTAGCCCACTTGTCCGTTACTCCATTGAACAGTGTAAGGAAAAACACCACCACTAGGTGCTACCTGAGCCTCTCCATTATTCAAACTGGGATAACTCACTGTTTTGGTAACGGCCAGATTACAAACAGGATTCCCGGGGTCGTTTATACTAATATTATTTGTTACCGGACAACCATAAGCATCGGTAACGGTGACAATATAGAGGCCACTTCTTAAATTTGACCTATTACTTGTTAATGATCCATCAGACCATCGTTGTTGATAAGGAAGAATTCCACCTTTAACTTGAAGGGATACAGCCCCTGTTCCTTGAACACCACAAAGAACATCCGTTATCTGTGGAATAACTTCAAGAGGGAAATCAGCTTCAATAAGAGGAAAATTTCTTATAAACTGGCAACCATTTTTATCAGAAATAGTTAGAGAATAATTTCCAGAACCGAGGTTAGTCCTTGAATTTAAAGTACTGCCATTATTCCAAAGGTAAGTGTAAGGTGCGACACCACCAGTTACATTATTTACTAAAATACTTCCATTAAGTTCACCTTTACAACGGGGTGGTTGAACGGTTAGATTTGGTCTTAGTGAATCTACCACCTCAATTTGAAAAAACTCAATGGTGGAACAAGCATTGGCATCTTCCACGGTAAGAGCATAAAAACCTGTCCCCAAATTACCAACTGCAGCACCAGTCTGTCCATTACTCCATGCATAAAGGTAGGGTCCGGGTGAACCAGATACCTCCGCAGTTAAAGATCCCCTACCATTATTACAAATAATTTTATTTCCGACCAGGGTTACAAGTGGAACGGAAAGTTTAGCAATAAAAAAACTATCGACAACGGTACATTTATTAGCATCTGTAAGCGTTAAAAAATGCGTGCCTGCACCCATATTATCAGGATTTGGCCCCGTTCTACCGTTGGACCATTGATAGGTATAAGGAGTTACCCCACCCGTAACGGTAGTTCGCAGTCGCGCATTGGTTTCATTGCCACAAACCCGATCGTCACCGCTTATATCTAAAAGAATAGGTGGAGATTCTCGAATAGTCTCCTGAATGACTTGTTTACAACCGATAGCATCTGTAATGGTAGCCAGATAATTACCCGCTTTTAAATTGGTGATTTCTGAGGTAGTGGCACCCGTATTCCATTGAATCCTAAATGGAGCCTGTCCGCCACGGATATTTAATTGTAAACGCCCATTGGAGGACGCGTTACAGCCTAAGCCACTATTTGACACATCAATTATAAGTGAAGGGGCTGCGGCAGTCATTAAAACATTAGCCGATTTTACACATCCTAATGCATCTGTTACAGTCACTATATAATTACCTGTAACTTTAAGTTTTATTAAACTATCAGATTCTCCGGAATTCCATTTATAGCGATAAGGACCAACACCACCAATAGCACTTACCCTCAATTCACCGTCACCCATTCCCAGACAAGTCTCTGCTTTACTTGTTGTAAAAAGATTAATGGCAGACTGGCTTTGAAGATTAGTTGTTGAAGACGCATTACAACCTTTAGCATCAACAACGGTGAGTGAATAAGTGCCTGATGATAAAAAATTTAAAGAAGACGAGGAACTACCTGTATTCCATGAGTAACGGTAAGGCGCATTGCCACCTGTGGGTTGAGCAACAATTCTACCGCTGGCCTCCCCAGAGCAGTCTGGTTGAGTTATAGTTAACGGAATAGTTAATCTGGCTGGTTCCGTAACCGTGGCTCTGGCAGATATCGAACAACCTCCTTTTTCTGTAATAGTAACGGTATAAACACCCCCAGCTAAATTTCTTATATCTCTGGTGGTTTGACCGTTACTCCACTTGTAAGTGTATGGCTGAGTTCCACCCCCAGCTGAGGCAGTCAACTGACCATCTTGAAAACTGTTACATGAAATATTCCTTGTATCAACAGCAATCACCATAGGGGTAATAATAATAGGCTCACAAGTTATATTGCCACACAATCTGCTGTCTGTAACTGAAACGCAATATTTATTTTCCGCATTAATGATGGTCGTATCAAACGTTGACCCCGTGTCCCATGCATAAGTGTATGGCCCTACTCCACCTGTAACGACCGCTTTAACTGTTGTCGGATTGCCACAAACAATCCTTTCCATTTTTACACTTAATTTAGGAGGTTCTGTTAAAACATAAGTACCTGTTCCTGTTCTATTAAATGCATCGGTAACGGTAACAGAGTATGAACCGGCGGTAACATTAATTAATTCTGAACCTACAGCCCCTGTACTCCACCTGAAGGAATAAGGCAAGGTTCCACCAACAGGAATAGCTGTGATTTTACCTGTCGGTAAACTAAAACAAGTGGGTTGAGAACCTGAAAATTGAACACTTACCGACTGACTAATTAACCAAAATGGAAGTAAAAGAAGGATAAGTACAAAGTTGATTTTTCCTGAACGAATCATATATGTAAAGAATTACAAATCAATAAAAAATACTAATTTGAACATTGGGGGAACTATTCACCCTGTAAAAAAAGGATATTTTGAGCTATTAGTCAAGTTTTTAAACCTAATAGAACACATTTATTTAATCGTAAAATAATTATATATATTTGAGAATGAATAATTTATAATTTTTTATTATACGTAAAATGCAGAATATTTGATTTACTATACACTATACATCAGCTCAATATAAAAAATATAACTAATTGAATTTTAATATTTTGATGAAATTTAACCCACACTGCTTCAGACTAAAATCTGAATACATACTGTTTGATATTAAACGAAAGGTAATATAAAATTGCTTGAAACAGGAAGGAGAAACAATGATTGAACCATAGATGTTGTCCGAATCAAGTTACAACTGGGCAAAAAAAAATAAGTCGCGCTATAAACTATAGCACGACTTATTGACCAAAGTATAATCCCATGAACATAAATCTTGAGGTTCTTTATAGAGAGCCTCGTATATTTTTACTACTATCGTAGCCTTTTTAATTTTGAATCAGTTGAGAATTCATTTATTCCCTTTTGATGATACAAATATGAGGCTATAATTAGCGATAAAAAAGTACAAATTATGCACGATGTGAAATATAATTTCTAAATATTTTTATTTAAAAAACTGATTTACTAATAATTATAAATTTATTTGTGAATTACACTAAAAAAAA
>JBILDL010000099.1:0-7183 GCA_044352635.1 Saprospiraceae bacterium
ACCCGATGCTGATATATTTAGGAATTTTCGTTTCAGAAAGGAATTTATCGAAAATCAACTCTGGAATTATGCCTATTTAAATGCAGGCTTAAAACTCATTTTCAATGGCACTACCATCGTTTCTAAAAATGGCTTATTAGATCTTTTAGAACGCAAAACAAAAAATGATGAGTTGCGATATCCGATTATTCATCTGAAAGGGGAGGATATCGAGTTGGCCATAACCCATGGAAATCAGTATGGCGAATTATATTATTCTTTCGTCAATGGTCAGAATACTACCCAGGGGGGGACGCATTTACTGGCATTTAAAGATGCCATCGCTAAAACCGTGGCAGAGTTCTTTAAAAAGAACTACGATAGAAGAGATGTTTTAAGCTCTATCATGGCCGCCGTAAGTATTCGGGTGGAAGAACCTGTCTTTGAGTCCCAAACTAAGACAAAACTTGGATCTTCCCACATGGGCCCCGATGCCCCGTCCGTGAGAACGTTTATTGGGAATTTCGTTAAAGAACAATTGGACAATTTTTTACATAAAAATCCTGAAATCGCTAAGTTAATTGAAAAGCGAATCCTGCAGTCTGAAAGAGAAAGAACAGAAATTGCAGACATTAAAAAACTCGCTAATCAAAGGGCAAAGAAGGCAAATCTACATAATAAAAAATTGAGAGATTGTCGCATTCATTTTAACGACCCTCCTAAAAAGGTGAGCGATGAAGATCGACATAAAACAACCCTCTTCATAACAGAAGGAGACTCTGCCAGTGGATCTATTACTAAAGCGCGAAATGTTCAGTTTCAAGCAGTTTTCAGCTTACGTGGAAAACCACTGAATTGTTTTGGAATGACTAAAAAGGTCGTTTATGAAAATGAGGAGTTTAATTTGTTGCAGCACGCGCTAAATATTGAAGATGGTATTGAGGATCTTCGCTATAATCAAATTGTTGTCGCAACGGATGCCGATGTCGATGGAATGCACATCAGATTGCTTCTGCTTACCTTTTTTCTGCAATTCTTCCCTGATCTTGTTCGAAGTGGGCATGTTTATATTTTAGATACCCCTCTTTTTAGGGTGAGAGATAAGAATCAAAAGTTTTATTGTTATTCCGAAAAGGAAAAACAAGAGGCGATAGCAAAATTAAAAGGTAAACCTGAAATTACCCGATTTAAAGGCCTCGGTGAAATTTCTCCCGGTGAATTTAGTAGCTTTATTGGCTCAGATATCAAACTGGATCCAGTTTTTCTTAATGATGAAACAGATATTGATGAGATTCTGGCCTACTATATGGGTAAAAATACCCCTTTAAGACAGGAATTTATTATCGGGAATCTTCGCTTTGAAAAAAATGACATCCTTGAAATTACAGGCATTTGATTAGTAATTATGTCCGAATTTTAAAGGGGTTTTTCGTTTCCCTGAGTCATTTATCTGACATCTTCGCAATGGCATAAATATTGCCAATGTATTCACCCCAATACAAAAGAATGCCTTTGGGGTATTTATCTGACATATTGTCATATTGATTTATTTATTAAATAATACCATGTTCGAAACATTTTTTGGAAATCAGGAAAACGATGATGATACTGAATTCATGCCTATAATTCCCATGGAAGACGATGGCTCTATGGGGAAGATGGGTAAAATTCCTGGACACATGCCAATCTTAGCACTCAAAAATACCGTGCTTTACCCCGGCGTTATCATTCCAATAACCGTTGGTAGAGATAAATCAATCAAATCAATTAAAAAGGCTTTTGATACCAGCAGCAGGGCTATCGGTGTACTCTCTCAACGAGATATTCAAAAAGAAGATCCGGGAAAAGCAGACTTATATGAAATTGGTACCGTTGCTAAAATAATGAAGTTACTTCGTATGCCCGACGGAACGACCACAGCCATTCTCAGAGGTCAGAAGCGGTTTAGATTAGATGAACTTACAAAGCAAAAACCTTATTTAGAGGGATCAATTTCTCTTCTTGAGGAACAGAAAAAAAGCGGAAGTCTTGAATTTACTGCGCTCATTTCTACCATTATGGATATGGCGAAAAAAATTATTGAGCTTTCGCCAAATATTCCTTCTGAGGCTATCGCTATGTTAAAAAGTATTGAGGATAATACCTTTTTACTCAATTTTATTGCCTCTAATTTAAATTCAACCATCGAAGTTAAACAGCTTATCCTAGAAACAGATGATCAGGCGGGTAAGGCTGAGCTTATCCTGGGGGAAATTTCTAAACAGTTACAATTACTCGAATTTAAAGACCAGATTGAAACTAAAGTTCGGGTCGATATCGATAAACAACAAAGAGATTATTTCTTGAATCAACAACTGAAAACGATTCAAGATGAACTAGGGCAAAATCCTCAAGAAGAGGAAATATCAAGAATTTCTGCCAAAGCAGAAAATATTAAATGGTCTGAAAAAACAGCCAAGCATTTTCAAAAAGAATTGGCCAGACTGAAAAGAATTAATCCGCATTCGCCAGATTATAGTATGCAGATTACCTACCTTGATTTGCTTACTGAACTGCCCTGGGACAAAACCTCCGCAGATATTTTTGACCTAAATAAAGTAAAAAAGACCTTGGATGCAGATCATTTTGGTCTCGAAAAGGTGAAGGAACGTATTATTGAGCATCTCGCCGTTCTAAAACTAAAGGGCGATATGAAAGCGCCTATCATCTGTTTAGTTGGCCCTCCAGGTGTTGGTAAAACCTCTCTCGGAAAGTCTGTCGCCAAAGCATTAGGTAGAAATTTCATTCGCATGTCATTAGGGGGTATTTCTGATGAAAGTGAAATAAGAGGACATAGAAAAACCTATATCGGGGCTATGCCAGGTAGAATTATTCAATCGCTCAGACGTAGCGGTACCAATAACCCAGTGTTTATCTTAGACGAGATCGATAAAATTAATAGGGATTTTAGAGGCGACCCTTCTTCAGCTCTCCTTGAAGTGCTTGATCCTGAACAAAATAGTACTTTTCAAGACAATTACCTGGAACTTGAATTCGATTTGTCAAAAGTACTTTTTATTGCCACAGCAAACTCTCTGAGTACTATTCAGCCTGCTCTTTTGGATAGAATGGAAATCATTGAGATAAGCGGTTATTCCGTAGAGGAGAAAATGGAAATTGCCAAAAAATACCTCATTCCTGAACAATTGGAAGCGCATGGTCTTCAAAAGAAACATATTAAATGGAAACCAGCGGTTCTTGAGTTTATTATACAACATTATACCCAGGAATCTGGTGTTAGAAATCTGAGTCGTCAGATAGCTTCGGTGATGAGAACCATCGCAAAATGGGTGGCAGGTGAAGAGGAGTATCAACCTGAATTGACCAACCTTATGGTAAATAAGTTCTTGGGACCAACAATTTATAGTCCGGATCAATATACCGAGATTAAAACACCCGGGGTTGCTATTGGTTTGGCATGGACTCAAATGGGTGGTGCTATTCTTTTTGTGGAATCTTGTCTGACAAAAGGAAATGGTAAACTTATCATGACAGGAAATCTGGGCGATGTGATGAAAGAGTCCGCTACCACTGCCTTGAGCTTCGTAAAAGCTCATGCTGAAGAGTTGAACATAGATATGGAGTTATTGGAAAAAAGAGATATCCATTTGCACATGCCTGAAGGAGCCATTCCTAAAGACGGTCCATCTGCAGGTATAACCATGCTTTCCGCCATTACTTCCATCTATACCGGAAGAAAAGTACTACCATTTCTTGCTATGACAGGTGAAATTACGCTAAGAGGAAAAGTTCTTCCCGTTGGTGGAATTAAAGAAAAAATACTGGCAGCTAAAAGAGTGGGTATGAAGGATATAATCCTTTGTAAGGAAAATGAAAAGCATATTCTTGAAATTAATCCTGAGTATATTAAGGGGTTAAATTTCAAATACGTTACCGATATGTTTGAAGTTTTACATCTTGCTTTGGAACCAGCGAATAAATAATTTGCCTCTTATTTGGTTTTTTTGTAATTTTAAACGAAATAAATCGAACCATTTAATTAGATGGGGAGTCTTTATCTCAAATATCAGGGCATGAATATATATTTTATACGTTTTACTTCGCTTTTGGTTTTTTTATTGACTTTAAACGTAGCTTTTAGTCAGAAAAATAACAATGATCAACAGCAATTAGTACAATTTTCAGGGTTAATTCTCGATGGAAGTGATCAGGCAGAGCTCTTTCCAGTCCCTTATACGAACATTCTTATTAAGGGAAAAAATAGAGGTACTTATGCCGATTTAAAGGGTTTCTTCTCTATCGTTGTTGAAAAAGGAGACGTGATTATTTTCTCTGCCGTGGGCTATAAAACCATCGAATTTCAAGTCGATAAAGATTTGAAAGATGACAAGTATTCTATTGTTCAGCTTATGTCCCAGGATCCTTATAATCTTCCTGAAACCGTTGTCTTTCCGTGGCCAAGCAGAGACCATTTCAGACTTGAATTTCTCGCAATGGACGTAACTCCTGAACTTCAAAAAATTGCCGCTACCAATATGGCTAAAGAGGTTTTAAAGAAAGCGGAGTCCGCAGTTGCCTACGATGGGAACGAAAATGCTGATTATTTTATGAGGCAGCAAGCTTCAAATTATTATCATTATGGGCAGAGACCTCCTATGAATATTTTTAATCCTATCGCCTGGAAAAAATTCTTTGATGCCTGGAAAAAGGGAGATTTTAAAAAGAAAGATGACTAATTTGGATAAATTCGCTTCTTTCCCCATAATAATAGCTGCATTCCATACATGCTTAGACAGAAAACCATGGAGGTAAAGGTCAAAACGCCTAAACCAACATACACTTTGGTCGTCTGCATGTTTATATAAGCAATTCGGTAACTATAGAAATCGGAAAAAATAAACAGCGTGTGTATGATAAATAGTAAAGAAAATAAATGAACAAGTATTTCTAAATATAGGGTTTGTCTCTTCTTTTGAATACTTCCCGAACTTTTTTTCTTTACTTTGATGTACCTCAGACTAAAAAACAGGTAAGCAAAAAATTGTCCTAGGTAGGCCGCCGTTTCCAAACTTCCAAAAAACGGATTAGTTTCAGGTGATATCTTTGGCAAAAGCCCACTGTGATATCCCAAAAAGGTGATAAAAAAGTACATTACCTGACCTATAGGTAGCACAAAGTGCTTGGCATCAGTCCATCGGAATTGGTACGTTGGAAATAAGGCGATTTTAATGTAATAAAAAAAAAGAACAGGTAATGCCAGGGTAAAGTAAATAGGCAGAAATCTTATTCTTGGGTACAATTCAAATAACCCAAGAATTCTTAATACAAAGTGAAGTTGTGTAAACCCAAAAGCGAGAAGGAGTAGGGCAAAAAACAAGTAAGATCGAGGCTCATTCTCCTTCTTAAAATAAAATCTGATGCCAACTAATAAAGACTGAGAGATAGCAAAACCAATCAATACTATGACTATCCAATAATATATAGTGTGCGACTCCAAAGATTGAAGCACGCGGAATAATTCCATATTAATGGGGGTTTATTTCTGTCAAAGGTAACATTCTTTTTTTCAATGCCAAAAATCACCGCCTACCAATAATTTCTTCACTAAAATGACTAATATCACCTATTATTTTTGCGTTCACTTTAAAGCCATCGAATGAAACAATATACCCCTGTTACACCCGAAGAAGCAGTATCCTTCATCAAATCTAATGATAACGTTTTTATCCATAGTGCCGCAGCATCGCCACAGGTACTGGGTAAAGCGTTAGCCGAAAGGCATCATTCCTTAAATAATGTAACCATTTACCAAATTCATACAGAAGGTCATGCTCATTACGCTGATGAAATTTGCAAGGATGCCTTTTTGATAAAAAGTTTATTTACCGGAGCCAATATGAGGGAAGCTGTGGAAGCGGGAAGAGCGGAATTTGTCCCCATTTTTCTAAGTGATATTCCATATCTTTTTAGACGTAGAAAAGTCCCATTGGATGTCGCATTGCTTCAGGTTTCTCCTCCCGATAAAGCTGGATTTTGCTCATTAGGTGTTTCCGTTGATACTTCTCTGGCTGCCGCCGAATGCGCTACCTTAATAATAGCAGAGATCAATCCCAATATGCCCAGGACCCATGGGGACGGAAATATTCATATTAGTAAGTTTCACCGTGTTACCGAGGTTAATTATCCTCTTCCTACGCACATTGTTTCAGTTCCCAATGAGGTGGAAATGAAAATTGGAGAGAATGTAGCGGGATTGGTAGAAAATGGGGCAACCCTTCAAATGGGTATTGGTGCTATTCCCAATGCAGCTTTGTCCGCTATGAAAAATCATAAGGAATTGGGTATTCATACGGAAATGTTTTCCGATGGTATTATTCCCCTTATTGAAAGTGGCGTAGTTACCAATCAGCATAAAACAAAGCATAAAGGTTATGTGGTTACTGGTTTTATGATGGGCTCTTCCTATTTATATGACTATGTAAATGATAATCCGCTCATTAGAGTATTAGACATTATGTATGTTAATGATACGGCCGTCATAAGACAATTACCAAAGGTAACGGCTATAAATAGTGCCATAGAAGTAGATTTGACAGGTCAGGTGTGTGCCGATTCCATTGGTACCCGTATTTATTCCGGCGTGGGCGGTCAAATGGATTTTATTAGAGGGGCAGCTCTTTCTGAGGGCGGTAAACCTATTATTGCCCTGCCTTCTTTAACCAGTAAAGGGGTAAGTAGGATCACTCCCATGCTAAAACCAGGTGCTGGTGTGGTTACTACGCGCGCCCATGTCCAATTTATTGTAACAGAATACGGTATTGCCGATCTTTTTGGGAAAAGCATTCAAGAAAGGGCCAGGGCACTTATAAATATCGCTCATCCCTCGGTCAGGGAATCATTGGAAAAGGCAGCACGGGAAATTTGGCGTCTTAAATAGGACTTTCATTTAATGGGTGACGGTAGGCAATAAATGAGGGATTTAGGAGCGATGGTTTATTGTAAACCATTGGATTACCGTCCTCTGCATTAATTACTACGCCTCCTGCCACCGTCAATATGCACTGCGCAGCCGCAGTATCCCATTCGCTGGTTGGTGCTAATCGCGGATAAATATCTGCTTCCCCAGAAGCAAGTAATAAAAATTTCAATGAACTACCTCTGGTAACCAGCGCTGGTTCAGTTAACTTCTTAATAAATTCTGCCG
>JBILDL010000100.1:0-7177 GCA_044352635.1 Saprospiraceae bacterium
ACATTTTCTTTAGTAACTTTGGTAACTGTACCGCACTTTTGAAGTACTTCATTCAGCACTAATTGGGAAAAGACTAATTTTTTGAAATCAATTTCCCCTGATTTGGTCATTTGGTCTGTTTTGAATGACGAAGGATCCTGAGCGTCTAACAAACTAACAGATAAATGATAATCAGCGAAAAGGGTGTCTATTACCTTCTCAAATTTATTGGTATCATGGTTCTTAAAAGATTTTTCAACGAAAATTTTGTGAAATTCATTATTCTTGAGGGATGTTAACATCCATTGGTAAAAGTCCTCTATTTCTGTTTTAAACGATGGGGTGATGTTTGAATCTACAATTAAAAGAATATTGCTTAATAATTTTTCTGAATTAAAAAGAGCGTCGGATTGTTCAAAGGCTATTTCTATTCTTGATCTTAGAAAATCTTCAATAAATTGAAAGATAATAGGTTGTAATTGGGCTATATTTTTTACTATGGGAAGATTCTTTACTTCTTTGAAATCAACTTCATGATGATAATAGTACAATTTTATCCTTTTAGTATGGTTACTAAAGGTTATAATGAGTACATCGCCGTTTAACAAAGAATTCCCGTCAGCCATACATAAAAATGAGCTATATTATTTAAATTGACTGGGAGTAAGCAAAAAACACTTTCCACAAATAT
Organism: Saprospiraceae bacterium; assembly: GCA_044352635.1. Lineage (GTDB taxonomy): Bacteria > Bacteroidota > Bacteroidia > Chitinophagales > Saprospiraceae > BJGN01. Next base: position 671 of record JBILDL010000100.1, read on the forward strand.
AGATTAAAATAATATTTTCCCCTATTAATCAAGGTTTTATTTTACCAAATACATCTGTTTTTATAATTTTATAACCCGTTGGATCTGTACCTAACATTGCATAGCCAAAATCATTTGAAATAATCAGATCTACTATTTTCTCATTTGGTTTTTCAGGTAAGAAGGTACTCTCCCAAAGGAACTCTCCTGCAGTGTTTAGCCTGATTAACCGGTGATTATAATTTTGATTATTTGAAATAATTCCTTCTCTTTCCAATAGAATGATTTGCCCTTCCTTTTCGCAAAGAATTTTTATGCCTTTGCTTATACCAGTATTAGATTCTTTTGTAAACTCCCATTCTCTGTCACCATTTAAAGAATAGGCAGTTACCGAGGTTTTGTATCCTTTTAAGGTTTTTTGTGCAGCAGTAATAAAAATAGATTTTCCGTTACCCGTAATTCCTCCTTCCTTCGAAAGATAAATATTTTGTAAAGATTTTGACATTGTTAGCGTTCCGTTATTCGTGAACCTAAGTAAAAGAGCATTTCCGTTGGGCCTGGCTGTGAGTAAGAAACACGTTCCATTGTCCAGTAAATAAACACCAAAGGGTTGAAGATTAGTTTCATACGTATGGATCCAATCTGATACACCTCCTGACTTTAAAGAACTCATGAATAAACGATTATCCTGTGTTGATTGCTTCATGGTTCCCGCAATAATCCAGTGCCCATCTTTTGTTGTGGTACAATGATACCCTTCAGCGTTTTCAATAAGGGGAAATTTTTTAGATAAATCTCCACTAACTACTGTCTGAAGTGTGGGGGATACGCCATTAGCATATTGCAAAAAGGTAATGCCTTCTTTTCGTTGTACTAAGGTGCCAAAAGCATTTTGTCCTATGCCATTTTGTATATCTACAGCTTTTCCTATCCCTGGAGAGATGGCAAGATTGGCGGATTTACCGTCGGCACTTACTTGTAAGAGATTTATTTCCTGTTTAGTATTTGTTCCAATAATTCTAAATGTTCCATCTGTAATTTGAATAAACTGGTGAACGTACTGCGTGTCAATGGAGGGAGAAATAGGATAATCTTGAGAAAATGTATTCAATGGAAATTTTTCTAAATCCCACTTTACACAAGATGGTATCCATATTCCAATCATCAAAATTCCTACAAGTACTTTTTTCATCGATTAGAATTTTATTCTATAACCTGCTACGGGTTGATTTATAAATGGGTATGGGCCATTTTTTTGAAATCCAATAGCTGGTGATGGCACGGTATTCATAAATAATTCCCGGCTGGTTCGTTGTGCTTTTTTATCTTTTACAAAAAGATGAGCATCATTTAGTATCCAAATACCTAAACTTACAGCAGCACTTATCAAACTTCGATGATGCCATTTATTTGCATTAAGATACGCCGTTTCATTTTCAGTAACAGAAAAAGTTTTTTTATGAATAGCGTAATCAATATTAGATTGCCTTTTGCTTATTGCGGCAAAAAAACTGCTTCCCAACCATACGCCTGTTACGATGGGCCAAATTGAAATGTTAAGTTTATTCTCTTTCATAGCCTGAAAATGTCTGATTCCAAATCCAGGCACTAAATAGGATAATGGCGATAAAGGTTTATAGACTTTGGGTGGTGTAGCCGATTTTAATGTTAAATCATTCTTTGTTGTATCGAGTAGTGCGATATCAGGGGCCAAAATAGTTACATCGGGTAGGGTACAGGCCACTTCTGGCAGATTTTCACACAACTTTTCGTCCGTGACCTTGCTTATTCTAATAAAAGCTACTTGCCAATAGAATTTATCTGGCGCACTTTGACTTAATTTTGGTTGAGGATCTAAAAAACAGCGTAGCTCAAAAAACATTTCCTTGCATATCGTCTTTTCGACAGGTAATCCATTTTGTAAAAAGCCAATACGTTCCCTAACAGGAAGAGATCCCCGATATACTTCGTAAAGCAAGTTATCTGGGTGTTTTTGCCCATTTGGAAGGTATATGGGGCTTGAAAAACCGGCAGATTTAAAAACAACGGTTTTTCCAGACTCCTCACTGGGCAGTGCCCAACAAATATTAATACCAGTTTGGTCCTTAGGTTTTTCAATTAACACATCCATGTAAGTATCTAAATTCAGATAACTTTCATTTATTTGGCCACTCTCTCCTAAAGTCATGCCGTAATAGGGTGTACTACCTGATATTTCTCCACGGGCATCTTTAAAAAGAGTTAAGGCATGTCTTTTAGCTGCTTCTTTTAGGCGTAAAATTTTGTCATTATCACTGATTATTCTAAAACATTGATGTAACTCCTGAGCCATTCCGTAGGCTAAGTTTCCGAAACTTAGTTTCTTTTCATTTAAAGATTCTTCTATTTCCTGCCTTTTTATACTCCATGATTCTGCGGTATGCCCAACAGGAATATTGTTAAGTTTAGGTGCTTCAAAAGTGAATTTATTCCCATTTTTATAAATGCCGTCCTGGGCATTTAAAGACAGAGAATTTAGGTGGACTATCGAAATCCATACCAGGAATAGTCTTATTGAGGTGCTATTCATATAAGGTAATCTTTGACAATAATGAACTTTCAGCCGCTGTTTCCATTTGTCTTACGCCGTTTATTACGGATAAGTCTATATAACCTTTTTCTTTATTTTGCTCTGTTTTTACTAAAAAATAATCGATGAACGAATCAATAGTAGCGAATTTTCTGTTGCTTTTTCCCTGACTGGCTTGATTTAACTCGATGAGCATCGAGTTAGCTCTAAATAATTTTTTAAATTCATCTATACTTTTAAGCAGCCATTTTTCATCATCTGAATAAGCTGCCTTTTGAATACTATTTATTTTATTTAAAACATATTCTGAAGAGCAAAGAACCAAAATTTCAATTCGATTGCGTTGGGTTTTGTCCGTATTGTATGCCTCAATTTTATACTGCCCGGGCTTTTGGAAAACATGTGATATTTTTTTGCCGGTATTGGTGGTTCCATCTCCTAACTGCCAGATTAAAGCCGATTTAGTGTTAACATAAAAAGTTATTGGTTCACCTACCTCTAACCTGGAGGATGAAACCAAAATGGAAAACCCATTTCCCATTTTATCTGCAGAAATTGGGGCTTCACCGCCTTTAAACACCAGGTCGTTTGTATTCTGAATGGGTATAATATTTTCGTCAATGACTTCTGGTTTGGCTAATTCTACGTCAGATTTTGTTGGCACAACCTCATTCTCCAATCCAACAATTTCAAGCATTGCAAAAGAGGGAACCGTTATATCTAGTTCGTTTTGTTGCGGTGTTTTTGATGATGACACTCTCTCTTTGGTCTCACAAGCATTGAATAGAATTATGTTCAATGCCAGAACAAAGATCAATAAAATTAATTTAAGGGGGGTACTCATTTTAATATATTAATAATCAGTAATTTAAACTGCTTATAACTGTGCTCAAAAATACGATTTTCCCGTTACAATAGATTTTTTTTTCATTATTTTTTCTTTATTATCGAATAATTATCTCAAAATACTAACAGAACCCGTAAAAATTTCCTTTTTTCCATTAACAAAGGTTACCACCGCCTGCCAAATATAAGCTCCCTGGGGAAGAATGGGGCCAATATTATTCTTACTTCCATTCCAACTCTCTGCGGGTGCATCCAGGTTTAATTTGTTAGAATACCAAACTCTTTCCCCCCAGGGACTATATATCTGCATTTCATAAGCAACAAGGCCTATGCCCACTGGCTTAAATACTTGAATCTCTGGATTGTTTGCCGATGGTACTAAAGCGTTGGGTGCATGAAATGTGGTAATCCATTCTGGTTCAATAGATTTTGTGATAGTGTCTGAACAATAAAACCCATTTAAATAGTCTTCATAAGCAATTAATTTTACTTCAATCTCTCTGTTTATACTATACTCATGAATGGGAGATAATGCTTCTGAGGTAATGCCATCGCCAAAATCCCAAAAGTATCTGGTTGAAAAATTAGATTTATTAGTGAATTGTACCTCTCCAATAATTCGTTCAATAAAATCTGTCCGGTAATCAAATTCAGCTTCAGGTGTCGGCAATACGGTAATATTTTTAGACAGTGTTAACGTATCCTTGCATTTATCATTCTGAGCGGTAACCAACGTAATGGAAAAATCACCAATACGAGATATGTTTATCGTTGGATTTGCCTGCTCGCTTACCAACGTTGTATTTAAAAACCATTGAAACTGATTGGCGTTATTGCTTTTATTGGTAATCAAAGGTGTTTTTCCTAAGCAAATCATAGGCGAAATAATATCAAAATCTGCAAATGACTGTGTATTGACTTTAATCTTTCTACTCAGTGAGTCCCTACAGCCAAAATTATTTTTTGCCAATAAGATAAGATCGTTTTCACCCTTTTTCTTGTCAGCAAAGAGATTGGGTTCAACGTCTGTGTAAATATCGTCTTGCCATTTCCACTCAAATTGGATAGAACCAAGTGATTTATTTTTGAGTCCTTCTATCATTGCAAATTCACATACCTCATCCTTTGATAGGGTGAAATTGGCCGTTGGCTTGGGATAAACAGAAATTTCCATGGGCGGCCCATCTTCCTTACAGCCAAATCTATTGGTAGCCGACAGTTTTACTTTTGCCGGACCACTTTTATTAAAAACATAATTTGGTTGGAGTTCAATCAGTGAGGGTAAATCTTCAAAATGCCATTGATAAGTAGTACCTGTTTCCACTTGATGTTTAAACTGAACCGATAAGGGTGGACATCCAGCCATTTTATCTGGCATAAAAGTTACATCGGGTAGGGGATGAATAGTGATGATTTTGTCTATCGTTGTTTTACAAGCATTGATGGCTGAGGTAGCCGTTAATTTACTTAAATAGGTGCCCGGTAACCTATAGGTATGCTGCGCATTTATATTATTCGAAGTAGTTCCATCACCGTGCTGCCACAAAATATTGGATACATTACTCAAATCATTTATGGAGAATAAGCTGGGTATTGTCTCATTAAGACAGTAATTGTCTTTATTTATAGGTGTAATTATGGGTGCAGGCCAAACGTTTATCTTCGTTTGTAAGGTGTCTGTGCCACATTTAGTAGCACCTAAAAGTAAATTATATTCACCAGAAGCTGTTAAGATTGGGTTGAAAGTGTTCTGATTTCCTGATATAATTTTTCCGTCAGGCGATGTCAATTGCCAGTTGAGCGTAGCACCAGAGGATGAAAAACTTTTGGCAGTAAGTTGAAAAGGGGGACATCCTTTCAATGATTCAAGTTCAAAAAAGGCTTCTGTATCCCTTTTATAAACCGATATTATTTTTTCCAAACTATCTTTTCCACAAGCATTTTCTGTCCTTAAGGTAACTTTATATTCCTTGTAATCCGTTCCATCAAGATAGTATAACTGTTCTTCCGCTAATGAATCATAGCTTAGATTTCCATTACCATAATCCCAAATATATTGTAATGGTCCTCCTTCACTCACATTGGCCATTTTAACAGACAAAGGAGAACAACCTTCCAATGGAAAGGTGCCAAAAATGGCTTTCGGAAGGGGGTGGATTATAATTTCCTTGACATCTTTAATTTCAGCGCAACTGTTTTTAGCAATAGCCTCAATTTTATAGGTCGTATCTTTTCTCGTACCTTCAAGTTTCCATATTGGAGGATCGGCACTTAAAATAGTATCTTTTCCATTAATCCATGTAATAGATAAATTATCTCCCGAGGATATTTTATTTATTGAAACGGTGTAAGGAGCGCACGATTCATCGTCTGAAAGAGTAATATTTATGTTGGCTGGCGTTGAAACATTGAAGCTTAATTCCTTATTGGTTAGACAGTTTTTATCGTTTTTCACCTCTAACTTGAGGTTTTTAAGTCCTGGTTCTTTGAAAAGGAAGCTTGGATTTTTCTTATCGCTGTTTTGATTTTCTTCTGTTGTCCAACGAAATTCATTTCCACCCACACTTTTATTTTGCGGGCTAAATGCCGTATTTAAGCAAATATTATTGGGCAATAAAAAATCTGCAGTTGGCGCAGTATTTAAATAAATTATTTTAGTCGCACAGGCTTTACAAGTATTAAAATTTGGATCACTCAGGCAGTAATCAAATTTATTTTCACCGGGTAGCAAAAGGGATGTATTGACTAAAGCTTCGTTGGTACCTGATAATCCCGGGCCAGTCCAGGAACCTCCCAAGGGAAATCCTCCGGTTAGTAAAAATGGGGAGGCATCGGGACAAATTTCCAAACGATCTCCAGCCGAAATAGTTAATCCTGGATTGAGTATGTCAATAGTAACATTTCCCTCTTGAAAACAAGAGGTTTCAGGTCTGAAAATATATTGGTAAATGTGTTTCCCAGAACTTGGAATAGATAAATTTACCAATCCTTTCTGAGTATCTACTCCTTTTCCTTTCCAGCTGCCTCCTGGAATATTTGAGGTAAGTTGGAATGACATGGCATCAATACAAAGCGTCGTATCTTTTGAGAGTGTAAGTGGGGGAGTGTTGGTT
>JBILDL010000101.1:0-7158 GCA_044352635.1 Saprospiraceae bacterium
AGAACGGATTGGAACAACTGGTTAAGCAGAATTGACATTGAAGGAGGTAGTGAAACAGAACGCAGGCGTTTTTACACTGATTTATGGCATGCCTTACAAGGAAGGCGGATTATTTCAGATGTAAATGGTAAATATTCTGATATGACCGGACCTGTGCGAATAATACGGCAAATACCGTTGGATGTTACCGGGAAACCAGCTTACAACCATCATAATTCTGACTCTTTTTGGGGTGCACAGTGGACTTTAAATACGCTTTGGCATTTGGTTTATCCGGAGGTAACTGAATCTTTTGTTAACTCAATGATAAAAATGTATGAGGATGGCGGACTTATACCAAGAGGCCCCGCAGGTGGAAATTATACTTATGTTATGACAGGTGCAGCGACAACGCCCTTCATTGTCAGCGCCTATCTAAAAGGAATAAAAGGATTTGACATTGAAAAAGGATATGAAGGATTAAGGAAAAATCATTTTCCGGGTGGTATGATGAGTAAAATAGGCTATGAGCACAATACCTTTAAAGGTGGAGGTATTGAGTATTATATGGAAAAGGGCTATGTTCCTCACCCCTTAAGCAAAATCAAATACGGCTTTCATCAAGACGGATCCACTCAAACACTAGAATATGCCTATCAGGATTATACGTTAGCTCAGTTTGCCAAAAAACTGGGAAAGACAGATGATTACCATCTTTTCATGAAAAGAGCCACTTATTATAAAAATATCTGGAATGCTGAAATAGGTTGGATGTGGAATCGCACCATAGATGGTAAATGGGGAGAGCCCGTTGATATTCTCAGATATGATAATGGATGGGAGGAAGGAAATGCAGCGCAATATACCTGGTTTGTTCCGCATGATGTACAGGGATTAATCTCTTTAATGGGAGGTAAAGATATATTTAACGCCAAATTAAATAACTCCTTTCTTGAAGCAGAAAAACATGATTTTACTTCAGGGAAATCACACGATAAAGAGTTACTTGAAAAACTAAGAAGGGTTTACATAAATTATGGTAATCAACCAAGCATTCAAACTGCCTATTTATTTAACTATTCAGGGGCTCCCTGGTTAACTCAATACTGGTCCAGAAAGGTCGTTGAAAAAGTTTATAGTGGTTTATCCCCTTATTACGGTTACAGCGGAGATGAAGATCAAGGATTGATGGGCAGTTTAGCCGTTTTAATGAAATCGGGTATTTTTTCCACCAATGGCGGCACTTCCGAGAGCCCATTTTATGAAATTAGCAGTCCCATATTCAATAAAATAACTTTTCATTTACATTCAGATTATTATAAAGGAAAAAGTTTTACCATTGAGGCTCCAAATAACAGCGCAAAGAATTTTTATATTCAATCTGCCACCTTAAATGATAAACCATTGGATAAACCATGGATTTTACATGAAACGGTAACAAATGGCGGAAAATTAATTCTTAAGATGGGCAGCACACCGAATAAAACATGGGGAATTAAACCAGAACAAGCCCCCCCTTCCATGACAAGTTTTTAACAAATGCCTTAGTTGGAATCTTTATTTGATAAAAAGAGAGCTATGAGTTCACCTTTACTATTTATCTCTAATTTACGGTAAATTTTTTGAAGATGAAATCTTACGCCATCAATAGAGATTCCAACTTTATCGGCTATTAATTTATAGCTTAATCCCGAACTTAATTCCTTAGCTATGTTTATCTCTTTTTCAGTTAAAACTTCCTCAATGATGCTTTTCTTTTGAAAATTTTTGATCATTAAGGGTAGTAAATTCATACTTACACTATTTCCTAATTTGAACATGGCTTCAACGTGATGAGCAAATTCCAATGTACTTTCACTTTTCAGGCAAAAGCCATTTGCCCCAGCTTTAAATGTTTCAAAAATCCTAAAAGAATTTTCCGGCTCTGTGATAACTAAAATATTAATCCAAGGTAATTTTCTCTTTATCTCAGATAATGGATTATAGTAGTCCCCTAAGGATGGAAGTAAGGTGGTAATAACCAAGGTATTATTTTTACCACTAGGCAAAAAGGCATCATCTAAAGAGAATAAAAACTTATATTCCGGAAAACCCGACAATACTTCCTTAATTTTTATCTCCAGGAATTGATCATCCAGCAAAATAATAATATATTTATCCCTTTCCATTATTAATATAATTTTCTGGAAAACAACTCATAATGGCAAAAAAAGTATTGTTAAAAGTTTTAACATTTTTAAATCCAGCATTTTCTGCCAGTTTTGATATGTTATTGTTTTCTAAAAAACCCTCTTCAAGAAGTTTAATAGCATAAGAAATTCTTAGATTAGTTATGTATGACTCATAATTTAAACCTTTTATACTAGTTAAATGAAAAATTATGAAATCAGATTCAAGGCCAGTTTCTTTAATTAAATCTTTAATAGTAAAATTAGTTGATAGATAGGAATTTGATGTATTTTCCCAATGAGTCAGTTTTTCCTCTATAACCAAAGGGTCTATTGATTTAATTCTATTATCTAAAAGGGACGCCTCATTAAAAGAAACCTTTGCCAATAAAGGATAACCTGTCATGAGTGAGGGATATAATGCGAGAAAAATAAAGAAAAGAAAGGAGATAATAATAGAAAATAACGTCGTCCAGTTTACTACTATATTTTTATCTAATTCTACGAATCCGATGATTAAATAACAGAAGTTTATGAATACCCACGAACTAAAAAAATAAAAATAAAAATTGTTTATTTTTTTCTTGTTAATATCCTCTTTGTTGATATTTTGAAAATCCCTATATATTTTCAATAAGTATAACCCCGAAATAAACCCCATGGAATGCCGGATTATTCTCATTAAACTAACCCCAAAATAACCCATGATTACCTCTTTGTCCCAACCTTTTTCAATAAATTCACTGATATTTGCTAATTGCTCGGGTCTGGATAAAAAGAGATGGAAATAAAAAAAATTAAATATTCCCAACAATAATGGAATTAATAATGGAAAATGAAATATTTGAAAGGTATATTTCCCCTTCATTAAATTAATAAAAAAAACGAACACCACTAAAGGGGTGGCATTGAGAAGAATGGCAGGCCAAAGCGTGAAATAGAAGTAAAAGTTTATATCACCCAAACTTCTAAGAAGCACCTGAACATTACTAAATAAAAATGAGGAATAAAGGAAAATTAGAAATATTTTAAATATTCCTTTAGGAAACTTTAAAATTATCCAAATTATAGAGATAATTAGGATCAATACATTAAAATATATAAAAAAACTTGTCAAAAGATTGATTTAGTGCAATATACAAAAAAGGATTGTAGGATATATAATTTTTATCGTAATAATTCTATAAAATCGTATAATTGGTTTAAACCATAGAAACTCCATTTCATTTACATTCTAATCCATGTTGGAATCTTTATTTGATAAAAATAGGGCCATGAGTTCACCTTTACTATTTATCTCCAATTTACGGTAAATTTTTTGCAAGTGAAATCTTACGCCATCAATAGAGATTCCAATTCTATCGGCAATCATTTTATAACTATAGCCGGCACTTAATTCTTTGGCTATATTTATCTCTTTTTCATTTAAAACTTGTTCAACAATGCTTTTCTTTTGAAAGTTTTTTATCATCAACGGTAGTAAAGATATACTTACACTATTTCCTAATTTGAACATTGTTTCAACATGATGCGTAAATTCCTTTGCGCTTTCACTTTTCAGACAAAAGCCATTTGCCCCAGCTTTAAATGTTTCAAAAATCCTGAAAGAATTTTCCGGCTCTGTGATAACTAAAATATTAATCCATGAAAATTTTCTCCTTATCTCAGATAATGGATTATAGTTATCTCCTAAGGATGGAAGTAAAGTAGTAATAACCAGTGTATTATTTTTATCATTGCGCAAAGAAGCATCATCTAAAGAGAATAATAACTTATATTCCGGAAAGCCCGATAATACTTCCTTCATTTTTTTCTCCAAAACAGAATCATCCAATAAAAGTATAATATTCTTATTTCCGTCCATTATTTATTATAATTTTCGGGTAAACAATTCATAATAGATAAAAAGGTACTATTGAAAACCTTGACATTTTTAAATCCAGCATTTTCTGCCAGTTTTGCCAAATTATTATTTTCTAAAAATCCCTCTTCTATCAATGAAATTGCATGAGAAATTCTTAGATTAGTTATGTAAGCATTATAATCTAAACCTTTTATGCTAGTCAAATGAAAAAGGATGACATCAGATTCAATGCCTGTTTCTTTTATTAAATCTTTAATGGTAAAATCAGTTGACAGGTAGGATTTTGTTGTTTTTTCCCAATGTGACAATTTCTCCTCTATTTCTAAAGGATTTATACCTTTAATCCTATTATCTAAAAGGGACGACTCATTTATATATTCCTTTGCAAGTAAAGGATAACTTATCATAAGAGAAGGATATAAAGAAAGAAAAACAAAGAAAATGAAGGAAATAGTAACAGAAAATAAAGTGGTCCAATTCACCAGGAAACTTTTATCTAATTCTATGAATCCAATAATTACATAGGAGAAATTTATAATGCCCCAAGAACATATAAAATAAAAATAAAACTTGTTTATTTTTTTCTTATTAAAATCCTCTTTGTTGATTTGTTGAAACTTCTTATAAATGTTCAGCAAATAAAATCCTGAAATAAACCCAAGGGAATGACGAATTATTCTCATTAAACCAACCCCAAAATAACCCATAAATACTTCTTTATCCCAACCTTTTGTAATAAAATCATTGATATTTGATAATTGCTCAGGTCTCGATAAAAAGAAATGAAAATAAATGAAATTGAATAATGCCAATATTATAGGAATAAATAAAGGGAAATGAAATAAATGAAATGTATATTTTCCCTTAATCAAATATATAAAAAAGATAAATACCACTAAAGGGGTAGCATTAAAAAGAATAGCAGGCCAAAGTGTGAAATAGAAATACAAGTTAACATCCCCTAAGTTTCTGCATAGTAATTGAAGGTTGCTAAAGAAAAATGAGGCAAAAAGGAAGGTAAGAAAAATTTTAAAGATTCCTTTAGGAAACTTCAATAACATCCAAATTAATGAGATAATTAGGATTATCAGGTTAAAATAAATTAAAATACTTGTCATGACTAGGAATAATGCCCAATATTAAGAATATAATATTGATTTTCCTATCATTTGACATTGAAATATTCGATTTTTAAAAAATCAGGTATTCAGGAGGTTTTCAGTCACCAAAGCAAAGGCACCGAGCATAGGCGCACTATCGCCGAGTGTTGATATTTTTATTTCGCAATCGGTGGCAAGTTGTGGAAGACTATGCAAATTAATGCCTTTATTGATGGCAAATCTCATAGACTCTAAAACGGGTATAAAGCCACCACCAACAATAATCAATTCTGGGTTTAACAGGTCAATGAGCACCGCTAACGATTTTCCTAACTGTTCTCCCATGGCATGAAGATTATCTGCCAACGGATAATCATAATCTGTTGAATGAGTTAAAATTCCTTTATAATCAAACGACTTACTTGTTTTCTGAAAAAAGGAAGCCTCCAGAGCTAAACCAGAAACAAGCGTTTCAAGGCAACCTGTTTTACCACAAACACATAATTTATTGTTGTTCTCTGCGAAAATGTGACCAAATTCACCAGCAAAACCAGAATGTCCCGTTTGCAACTGACCATTAGAAATGACACTAACCGCCAAACCTTTAGACAAGTTAACAGAAATTACGTTAGTTAAATCTTTTGCCAGTCCATAATAATTCTCGCCTAAGGCCATTAGATGAGTATCATTCTCTATAAAAACGGGAATCCCCCAAATAGTTGAAAAATAATCAGTCAAAGGAATATCTAAATGCAAGAAAGAATAGCTAACTCCTTTTTTAGCGTTTACTCTACCTGTAATTCCAATACCGGCACCCAATATTCTATCTATAGGTAATTGTAATTCTTTAATTATATCCGGAATCAAATGAGTAAGAGATGCTAAAGATTCACTCTTATCCTTAATATCAAAATGTGTTGATTCATAGACATAAATGGATTTTCTATCCAAATTTAAAACATTTATTTTCAATGAATTCAATAGAATTTCAATGGAAAATAAATAGCCCATTTCAGGATTTAGCATATAGGTAGCGGGTCTTCTCCCGCCAGAGGACTCCCTTTTACCAGCATTCACCAATAAGGCCTGTGATTCGAACTCATCGACTAACTTTGTACCAGTAGGAATACTAAGTTCCATGAAATGACAAAGTTCAGGAATACTCAGCTCTTGATATTGCAATAAAAGCTTAATAATCTTTCGCTTGTGGTTATTTTGCCGTGAGATTTTATTAAAATCAACCGAGCGTTCTAAGAAGTTCCAAATCATTAGATTTTCTTTACTTATTTTTCACGCAGCGCAGATACATTCCGTAATTAACAAATCCATAATTTCTATCTACTTTATCGTTATCAGATTGCATTCTAAAGTAGAAATGAGTTAATACGGACTCCTCCGTGGACGTCCAAAAATAAACGGCTCTATCCATATTCGAAAATCCGCCGTCAAAAATTCTAACCCCGCCTGGTCTGGCGTTAAATCCCAAAGAAGATCCATTATCTTTTCCACCCCAATATTCAGCATCTTTTAATTTGGATGCGGCTACTTCAGCACCCCCGACAGCATTTACTAAATTACTCCATTCCACATCCGTTGCCAGGTGAAAACCATCAGGAAGTATACCTCTTTCATCAGAAACAGCGTAATAATTATAAAGAATACCATAAGATTTCTCATTCGCAGGATCATTATTCTGGTAACACCATGCAGGAGATTTGCTTTGACCCGCTTTTAACCATTCTGCTTCTGTTTTTGCTTCGAGAATTGGATCGCCATTATTAAATTTCTTAACAGACAAATTTTCTGTCATCCATTCATCATTACCAATGACCACCGTATCATTGTCAGATTTACAGGAGTAGAATACAGAAAGAAGCAATAATAATAAAAATCTAGTTGTCTTCATTTTAAAAAATTTTAACAAAAATACATAACCTGAATTAAAGGCTTCCCTAAAATGAATAAAAATCGTATAATTTATGAAAAATCTAAGTTCCTAACAAAAATAACCTGACATAATTGCCGATTTTACTTACTTTTGACCTAT
>JBILDL010000102.1:0-7137 GCA_044352635.1 Saprospiraceae bacterium
CTCTTTTAGCCAATTAACCCTCATTTTAATGATGAAAAATACGCTCAACGGAATTTTCCTAATCCTCTTTTTTGCATGCAATGTCTTTGCCCAAAAGAGTTCTCCTCAGCAACCACTAATTGAACATCGGGCGGTAGATCTTATTCATGAAAAGCAATTCATTTTTAAGGACCTCAACAAAAACCAAAAACTGGATGTCTATGAAGATTGGCGTCAGCCTCTGGACAAGCGAGTGGCAAATTTGGTTAGTCAGATGACCCTGCAAGAAAAAGTGGGGATGCTACTTATAAATACCCTCAATGCAGGCGAAAAAGGTACATTGACTGAAGGTGCAGTGGACTACATAGAAAATCAGAAAATGACTCGGTTCATTTTCAGGAATACCATAAAAAATAACCCTGTAAATACTGGCGCGGGAAATGGTTTCGCAGGGGTACAAATCAGCCCTTATGAAGCAGCACAATTTATGAATGCTGTTCAAGAACTTTCCGAGCGTACCCGTTTGGGCATCCCTTCTCTGTTTAAATCAAATTCCAGAAACCACATGGAGATTGATGCACGGGCAGGTATTAATGTGGAGTCCGGTTCGTTTTCATCCTGGCCAAAGGAAAGTGGACTGGCTGCAACCAGGGACATGGACTTGATTGCTGACTTTGCTAAAATCATGGCAGAAGAATGGAGAGCCATTGGTTTGCGCGGCATGTATGGATACATGGCCGACTTGTCCACGGAACCGAGATGGTACCGTGTACATGAAACCTTTACTGAGGACAGTAAACTGGCAACCGATATTATTAAAGTACTCATAAAAAATCTTCAAGGAGAAAAGCTGCATTCAAAAAGTATTGCCTTGACCATTAAACATTTCCCAGGTGGTGGGCCTCAGGAAGGCGGCGGCGATCCACATTATACTTTTGGAAAAAACCAGGTTTATCCGGCGGGTAAATTCGATGACCACCTGGCACCCTTTAAAGCAGCCATTGATGCTGGCGCTTCGTCTATTATGGCTTACTATGGTATACCTGTAGGTCAGCCATATATGCCAAATAATGTTGGGATGGCTTTTTCAAAAGGAATCTTAACAGATTTATTGCGTACTTTATTAAAATTCAGAGGATATGTAAATTCCGATACTGGCATTATTGGGGAAAGGGCCTGGGGATTAGAAGATAAGCGTCTGGATGAACAGATTCTGATTGCCATTGAAGCAGGAACGGATATACTTTCAGGATTTAGCAACAACCAGCAGATTTTAAATCTCGTAGAAGCTGGTAAACTTCCTGAAAGTCGGGTTAATCTATCCGTGACGAGGTTGTTAAAAGAACAATTTGAATTAGGCTTATTCGAAAATCCTTATGTTGACCCAAATCGCGCCGCGTATTTAGTAGGCAATCCTTCTT
This sequence comes from Saprospiraceae bacterium, assembly GCA_044352635.1. GTDB lineage: Bacteria > Bacteroidota > Bacteroidia > Chitinophagales > Saprospiraceae > BJGN01. The sequence continues at coordinate 1,401 of JBILDL010000102.1, forward strand.
TCCAGAAAAAGGCTGATCTTGCCCAACGTAAATCAATTGTGCTTCTTCAGAACAAAACGAAGCTCCCTCTGGCTCAACCAAAAGGTAAAGATACTTTGAAAATATTCACTATGGGCATGAACACAGATCTGTTTAAGGAGCGTGAATGGTCAAATTATAAGGTCACTTCAGGAGAATACAATAAGGCGAAAAAAGAAACATTACCTTCCATATCGAAAGAAACAGATGTTGCTATTATCCGTGTTCAAGTCACCAATAACGCAGGGAGCGACCGAAGATTTGGAGGTGCTGATTCCACAGAACTGGACTTTCTCTCTTTTTCAGAAATGGCAAAAGCGAAATCATGGAAGATTTCACCATCCTTGGAGGATATACAAACCGTGATGGCAACTATAGGTGCTGATAAAACCATATTATCGATTGACTTTCGCCAACCTTATGTACTTGATGAGGCAAGTGGAATACTGAATGCTGCAGGAATTCTTGCTACTTTTGGTGTAAGCGATGCGGCCGTTATGGATATTATTATGGGTAAATTTAACCCAACTGGAAAATTGCCTTATGCATTGGCAAAAACGAGTGCTGCTGTTGTAAAACAAGCTCCAGATGCACCAGGATATCCCGAAGAAGACACTTTATTCCCCTTTGGGTTTGGGCTGAACTATAAATAAACCATTCAAAAATGCTGATTCATTCCTTATATCATTAAAGTAGGTCTAAAAAAAAAGCCCTTCAACAATTAGCGCTGAAGGGCTTTAATTCTAAACCGTTTCGGGTATTTTGTGGAGACGGCGAGAGTCGAACTCGCGTCCAAAACAGCACCCGTAAGCTTTCTACATGTTTATTTGCCGTTTTTGATCTCAATCAGAAGGTAGGTACAACAAAGGACACATTTTCTGACCCAGCTCTGAATCTTATTTTTCTTTATGAGCCACAAAGAAAAACCAGCCCGATTTTTTGGATGATACACTAGACGCAGGCTCTCTCAGGCGGCGTGCAGGCTATATCAGCTGAGCTGAAAATAGCAGGCGTTTCGTGTAAAGGCTTACTAATTTCTAAAATTAGGCAGCCAAGGCGTAGTTATTTTCGCCGGTTGTTTTTCGATGGCCATTTGATAACGGAACTAACCATCAAGTTTCGACATGCTTACTTACAAGTTCACCATCCTGTCGATACCAGAACGTCCCCCTTATTTGATATTCACTTTAGAATATATATTGATATACAAAATTAATCCTTTTTTTGTTGCAAACTTCAAAAAAAAATATAAATTTGCTAACCTTAAAGAATAATTAATATTTTAAGTTTGGATTTACCCTTCCAAGTATTAAAAGAATCTTTAATCTTAAAAATTTAAGCATCTTATTAAAGATAAAATTATGCGAACAGGGTATTTTTAATTTTGGCTGAAAACAACTATCCACAACCCTAAACAATTTAAAAAATGGCTGCTGCTGTAAATGGGTCAACTAGTCTAACCCGAATCGGTGTTTTTTACGACGGAAATTATTTCCTCCACGTAAGTAACTATTATCATTATGTTCATGAAAGAAGAAGTAGATTAAGCTTAAAAGGTCTTCATGAATATATCAGACAACAAATTAGTCAACTCGAAGACAAAGAGGTTCGCCTCTGCCGCGTAGTTGATTCTCATTATTTTAGGGGTAGATTGAGTGCTAGTGAGGCTAGCCAACGAGGAAATTTACTTTATTACGAACGAGTATTTGACGATATTTTAATGGGAGAAGGGATCGTCTCTCATTATTTGCCTGTAAAAATCATTAATGGTAGAAGACAGGAAAAAGGTATCGATGTATGGCTTTCTTTAGAGGCTATAGAAATGGCTTTTAACAATCATTTCGACGTAGTCGTTTTAGTTGGTTCTGATAGCGACTATGTGCCTTTAATGCGCAAACTAAACGGCATGGGTAAACATACCATATTGCTTAGTTGGGACTTTGAATATACTGACGAGGAGGGCCATAGATTCAGCACCAGAACGTCTCAGGATTTATTGGAAGAGGTTACTTATTCTCTGCCTATGCACGAAATTATTGACGATCCAAGTGAAAGTGATTTCGACTTAAACCGTTTGTTCGTTCCAAAACAATTTGATAAAGCATTTGGCACTAAACCATTAGAACCAACTGAACCTGTAGTTGTTCCTCCTCCAATTAATCTGGAAGATCATGATGATATCATTCAACTCGACACAGATCGGTTCGAAAGTATCGTATTATCTATTAAAGATGGTTATGGCTTTATTAAATACCCACCAGATAACGTTTTCTTCCATTTCTCAAGTCTTAAAGACTTTGATTTCGAAGAACTTAGAATTGGTGACCGCGTTGAGTTTAAAATTGAAGCCAAAGATAATGGCAGATTAACCGCCGAGGAAGTTTTTGTTTTAGAATAAATTAGTCTTTTATATAATCTTCCAGGTAAGAAAAGGATGGCATTAATGCCCCTTTTCTTGCTATGGTAGCCTTTTCTATTTTAGGGGTGTTGCCTGCTAGTATATCAGGTAATACCCCTAAAATAAACTTTTTCCCAAAAGCTACCGATGCGTCGCGTGGAAGTTCATTGGGAAGATTATCAATAGCCATTACATCCACCCCCTTTTCATCTGTTGGGTAAGATTCCTCGTTCGTTTCAGGTAGATAACTATAGATAGGTTCTACAATAGTACTGGCTCGCAGCGTAGATGGAACGGAGCTAACGGGAGCAATATCACAAGTTAAATCTGCTATCACCTTTATCCTGAATGAATCTTTCTTCATATCTTCTCTGTTAAAGAATGCAGGTGCTTCAAAATGCCAATAAATACCATTGATGAAAATATCTGCCTTTTCAGTAAATGGAGTAAAATTGGCTAGATACTCAGAAGGGAAACGATGGAAATGCTCCCTTGTAAATTCACTTCCATTCTTATTCACCAAATAATCCTCACTCTTTAATTGAACAAAAACGGGTTCATTAAAGGATTGACTTAGAAAAGTGGCAGCATCTGTTTTCTTTATCCCCATATCCATCAAAACACTGGCTGCACCCTGTCCTACCCTCCCTGTGCCTGTTAACACTATTTTTACCTGAGGCCACTGAATGTGCTTATAAGACTCCACCGCTTCCTGATAATCTTGTAATTGATACATTCTGGGCAAAGAAAACTGTTTGGTCCGCCTTCCCCAGGTTAATAAAGCATTATGAGCGCCAACCATTCCAGCAAATTCCCCAAAAGCTATTAACCGTTGATTATTATCATCTGTAATTAATTCAAAATCAATTAATTCAATATTTTTTCGCAATATGGCTTGAAGCAGCTTTTTATTTGAGGGTTGTTTTTTTATGGTATGAGAAAAAAACAGATATCTTTTTTCTGCTATAAGATCTTCAACAGGTACTTCTTTTATACCTATAAGAAGGTCACAATCACTTACATCGGAGAAAAGAGAAATACCCTCTTTTTCGTACTCAGCATCTGAAAAACATCTGTTTTTTGAAGGTTGTACCTTTATTTTCACAGGAAAAGTGTCAATAAGGTATCTACATTGAGCTGGACTCAATACAACGCGATGGTCAGGAGGATTTTTACCCTCCCGAATTATTCCAATAGTTAACATATAAAGGTTTGTGTGGCAATTCTGCTCCAATATAATATCCTTTTTGTAATATGACCTATGATTTTTTTAAAAAATCAATCATACGATTGTATATTAGTACAAAAAAGATGAAATTATCTATAAACGGCGTTTTTCCACCAATGCTCACCCCATTCAAAGAGGATGGCACGTTGGATATTGAAAGTCATTTGTTTAACCTTGAAAAATGGAACCAGGCACCTCTTTCAGGCTACCTGGTATTGGGGTCCAATAGTGAGACGGTTTATTTAACTGAAAATGAAAAGCTTTTACTTGTAGAAAAAACAGCTGAATCTATGCCAAAAGATAGATTATTAATGGCTGGGACGGGTATGGAATCTACGCAAGAAACCATTTCATTAACACAGAAAGCTGCTGAAAGGGGCGCTCAGGTAGCCCTTATTCTCACTCCTTTTTATTATTTAGGCAATATGTCGGATGCAGCCTTAACCAAGCATTTCCTTAAAATAGCCGACGAGGTTGACATTCCCATCCTTATTTATAATGTGCCTAAATTTGCTCATGTTAATGTAAGTAGTGGCCTTTTAGCTTCCCTTAAGGATCATCCAAATATCATTGGAATGAAAGATAGTGCGGGAAATATTAGTCAATTAATTCAATATCAATCCATTATTTCATCTGATTTTAGTTTGTTGGTAGGAACTGCTGCTTTATGGTACCCTGCTTTAACCCTTGGAATAAATGGTGGCGTTATGGCACTGGCTAATATCCTTCCCGTTGAATGTGTGAAAGTCCAATCTTTAGTAAATGAAGGTAAATGGAATGAGGCAGAAAATCTTTATAGGGCTATCTTCCCAATAAATCATGCCATTACCGTTACTTTTGGCGTGGCTGGATTAAAATACGCGGCCGATTTGTTAGGATACAAAGGTGGATTTGTCCGAAGCCCGCTTCTTCCTCTGGCTGATGCACAAAAACAAACCATAAAAGATCTGCTCATTAAATCTAACTTCCTTTGAGAGAATCAACTGCAAAAAATATTGGTGATTACATCAGTGAATTTGAGTCAAACTATCAGGCATTGCTTATTCAAATGTGGGAAACGATATCCAGGGCAGCACCCGAAGCTACCGAAGACATAAAATATGCTATGCCTACCTTTGTTCTAAATGGTAATCTTGTACATTTTGCTGCCTTCAAAAATCACATTGGCTTTTATCCCGGCCCCGCTGCAATCCTTTATTTTTCCTCTGAACTGGCATCTTATAAAACATCAAAAGGGGCCATTCAATTTCCAGTAAATCAAGACCTTCCCCTTTCATTGGTAACTAAAATAGTCCAATTTCGTCTGGCTGAACAATTAGCAAAAAAGAAAAAATAGTCACCCAAAAGACCTTCTTATGAAAATTATTTTTCTACCATTTTTAATCGTCTATTTCGCATTCTTTCAGCCCCCCTTTTTGTCAAAAACTTTTATTGAAGTGCCACTAGGTGGAAATACCTTTCAAACGAATGGCGAGAATAACGACCAATTGGATAAAAATGGTATTCAAAGCTGGAATGCTATTGAAAGTGTTTGGAGTACCTACTTTTATTCGGAAACCGCCAGGAAAGTATCTGTTTCCATTGAATATTCATCCGTTCAAACTAAAAATGTTTTGGACATAAGCTTAAATGAAGGAAAATTTAAAGCTATAGTCTTAAAAAAAACTTCTAATCAAATCTCCGGCGTCGGTACATTTAACCTTAAAAAAGGGTATAATATCATTCACCTAAAAGCCAATGAAAAAGGACAGGCACCCTTTCCAAAAATAAAAAATTTGAAAATCCATTTTCAGGGAAAGGATGATTTTAAATTTGTCAGAGATAATATCGATCAACGATTTTACTGGGGAAGGAGGGGACCTTCCGTCCATTTGTCTTATGAAATGCCAGAAAATGTCAATGTGAAATGGTTTTACAATGAAATGACGATACCAAAAGATAAAGACCCTATTGGTTCGTATTTTATGTCTAATGGTTTTAAGGAAGGATATTTTGGCATTCAGGTGAATAGTCTGAAAGAACGAAGAATTTTATTTTCCGTTTGGAGCCCTTTCCCAACGGATAATCCGAAGGAAATTCCGGAAAATCAGAAA
>JBILDL010000103.1:0-7103 GCA_044352635.1 Saprospiraceae bacterium
ACCGCAGACTTTATCAACCTGATCTTAAAGCCTTGATGCTTAATTGAATCTGAAAAGATATTTATTCTTTTTACCGTTCTCAAGAATGATATACTTATCCCTAATAAGCTGGTTTAAGCTTATTAGGTCTTCACCGGAGGTAATCTTCTCTTTATTTAATTTCAAAGCATTATTTTGAATAGCTCGTCTGACTTCCCCTTTTGATGATAGTATCTGACTTTCTGTGGTAAGTAAATCATTGATACTTAAATTATTCGTTATTGCCTCTACTGAAATATCAAAGGTTGGTATTTCATTGGCTATCATTTCAAGTTCAGTCACAGAAAGGTCAATCTGATCGTCAGAGGGCTTATTGAAAAGTAAGTCGGTAACTTTTAGGACGGCTTGATAGGCATCGTTCCCATGTATTCGTACGGTTAGTTCCTCTGCTAATAATAGCTTTTGTTCTCTTATGTCGAGGTTTTTTTCTCTTTTAAGAATGGTATCTTGGTCAAAAAAGGTAAAATATCTAACAAAAGTAGGAATATCAGCATCGGCGGCATTTATCCAGAATTGATAAAACCGATAAGGACTGGTCAGCTTACTGTCTAACCAGATATTACCTTCTGCCGATTTTCCGAATTTTGTTCCATCCGCTTTGGTTAAAAGTGGGGTGGTCAAAGCGTAGGCCTTGCCACCGATATTTCTGCGTATAAATTCAGTGCCGGAGGTTATATTTCCCCATTGGTCTGAACCTCCCATTTGTAATTTACATCCGTAATCGTTATATAAGCACTGGAAATCATAAGCTTGTAATAACTGGTAACTAAATTCCGTAAAAGAAAGGCCGTTTTCCAGTCTATTTTGAACAGAATCTTTAGAAAGCATATAATTAACGGTTAATGTTTTTCCTGCCACTCTTAAAAATTCAAGAATATTTAAATCTTTATAGAAATCTAAATTATTAATAAACATTGCAGGATTTTCAGCATCGTTAAAATCTATCAATTTTTTGAACTGCTCTTTTTGAAAATTTAAATTGGAATCCAATTCTTCATAACTTTTTAACTGCCTTTCCTTATCTTTTCCTGAAGGATCTCCAATTCTACCGGTGGCACCGCCCAGCAAAACGATAGGTTTGTGACCGTATTTTTGCAATAAGGTAAGTAGCATAATCTGAACATAATTCCCTATAGTGAGGGAAGGAGCAGTGGGGTCAAAACCTATATAAGCAGTAACTTTTTCTGTTTTCAGATATTCTTCTAATCCGGGTGTTACATCTTGTAACATACCTCTCCATCTCAATTCTGATAAAAAATCCATTTTCCAATTATTTATGAGCAAAAATAGTTATTTTGTAGCTATTTAATGGTTTATTGGTAATGGTATTTTTAAAATATGGATGTTTTAATTATTGAGGACGATTTACTTTTTGCCACCCGATTGGAGGCAATTATATCTGAAACTGCCCACCTTTTTGTTGGGCATTGTAATTCAGCAGCAGAGGTGCCACATTGGTTAACCAATAATTATTGTGACGTTGCGCTCATCGATATTCACTTGGGTAAAGGTTTAAATGGCATCGAAATTTCAAAAAATTTTAAAGAATTAAACATTCCAGTTATATTTATTACCGCTTTTCCAAGTGAAGAAATTTATAATGAATCTCTTCATAACGATGAAAGTTATTTTTTAGTAAAACCTTTTGATAAGTTCACCCTGAGTAGTGTATTAGATAAAATTGACAGAAACAGAGTAAGTCCAACTTTTATCTTAAAAGATAATAATCAATTGATTAAAATGGAATGGATTCATTTATTATATATAGAGGTTGATGGTAATTATTGTGTGTATCATTTTAATAATAAAAGAATTGCCATTAAAAACTCACTGATTAAAATAATAAATGAATATAAAACGACTAGTCCCTTAATTCAAATACATAGAAACTTTGCTGTTAATAAACACAAGATTAGTAAAGTTAATACAAAGGAATCCTGGCTTGAATTAGATGAGATAAAGATTCCAATTGGTGCTAAATATTTAAATGAGGTAGCGTTCCAATACAAATTTTTATCAAAATGAATAAATTTTTATTTTCCTTCTTTCTAAGTATTGTCTCTTTTTTTTCCTCCTTTGCACAAAATAATAACTCTAAACTACTGTATTCTACTCAATTTATAAAAGATGAAATATCTCTTCGTCTTAATAATATGGTAGATTTTGAATTTGATGAATACGGCAGAGCCTGGATTTTATTGACAAATAGTCTTGTTTTATATGATGGAAATAAATATGAATCTATTCCATATTCACAACTAGGTATTCCAGATTATTCATTTAAAAAAATTTATAAAAATTCAACAGGGGGTTTATATTTAGTTGGATATAGGAATTTCAGCTTTCAGCAAGGTTTAAAGATAAATTTAAATGTTATTATCCTTAATCCGTTGCTGAGAACCTGGGCTCCGATAAAAAGTGAGTTGTTAAATAATGATAATTTAATTAATTTTTATGGTTTTGAGAATCATACCGCACTGATAAACAAAAAAGGTTTTTTTTATATTAAAAATAAAGATAAATGGATTCAAAAATTTAAGATACCTAATGCTGCAATAACCACCATTTTTCCTGCAAATAAAGGTGAATGGCATGCTTATTCTGAAGATACTTATTTTAATTTAAGTAAAAATGGAAATATCATCGATTCAGCAAGAATTAAGGTATCGAAAATCAGGGATTTCATTGAATTCAAAGGACAAAATGAAAAATGTTTTTTACAACTTGAAAATGATTCTATTAGACTTTTAGATAAAGATTACCAGTTTAAAAATAAATTATCTTTTCCAAATAAAACCATTAATCTGAATAAGGTAAATCATCTTTTTATCGATAAAAATTTAAGGATATGGATGAAATATCAAAATAGTGTTTCAGTTTATAATGAAAGGGGAGAGATTTTTCATGACTTTCCTGAAATTAAAAGTCAAGATATATTTTGGCGAGGTCGGTTTCCTATAAAAGAAGATGTTTTAGGAAAGGTTTGGATTCATTTAGGATTTGGATTTTTTTATAATTCATTGATTGATAATGATATAAAATTTTATTTTAAGAATGAAGGGTATAGTTTTAGAGGCTTGCAACAAATCAATGACTCCATTATTTATTTTAATTCCTATAAGGGAAATGGATTACTGAACCTTAATACGGGTTTAAACACCTATTTTTCATCTAAAAATAATTATTTCCTGGGTGCTTTTCTTAACGAAAAAAAACACCGCATTTATATTGGAACAAATAATTCAAAATATGAAATTTTTAACCTGGATAACTTTCAAGTTTATGAAAAGACCGACATTGATAAGCTTTTTTATCATTTTGTTTATTTAGAAAAGGGATTGAATAATAAATATTTTTGGTTGGGTGATTTTGGCTTTCAATCTTTTGATATGGAGAATGATACTTTAGGAACTTTTTTTCCTTTACCTCCCGGGCATTCATCCATTTCATCATTTATAGATATGGGTTCCTTTTATTTGGTTGGAACTGATAGAGGATTGCTAAAGTATTCACTAAAAAATAAAGGATGGATGAATTTGGCGGTTATTCCTAAAGTAAGAGTTACAGGCATTAAATACTTTAAAAACAGGTTTTTAATTTCAACAGCTGCGAATGGCTTATTCGTTTTAAACAATAAATTCGAGATGTTGGGGGATATTCGAAATAGATTAGAGCCTATTAATAAGGTTATTTTCTCCATGCTAATAGGTTCCGATGAAATGATTTGGCTTGGTACCGAAAAAGGGCTTTATAAAGTTAATCCTTTGAATGGGAAATATAATATGTATGCTATTTCTGACGGTATTTTTGAAGAGGAATTTAACTGGCTTTCCATGCTAAATTTAAAAAATGGGGAGATCCTGATGGGAACCATTAATGGTCTGGTCAAATTTAATCCTCGGAAAATGACTGATTCTTTCAATGATTTTGAAAAGGGAAATTTTTATTTTTCATCCATAGAAATAAATAATAATAGCAATACCAGAAATAGGAATGGACTGTTTGAATATTTAAGTAAAGGTAAAATAACCTTAAATCCTAATGAATATAGCTTGACCCTTTATCCAGGTTTTTCAAATAATTACATGGGGAAATCATTACTTTTCTTTATAAAAACGCCCTATTTGGATGATTGGCAAGTAGTTGAAAATTTTAATTCGATTACCTTAAGCCCTACCGCTGGTAAATCGAATATTCAAATTAGAATATCCCAGGATTCACCTGAGCATTTTTTAAAAGAAATTAATATACCCATTTATAAGCTTCAACATATTTTAGAAAATAAAACCTTTTTGTGGTTTGCATCCATCTTATTTTTGCTTTTGATTGGTATAATCTTTATTTTAAGGTATAGATTGCTTACTGGAAAAAACAAAGAACTTGAAAGAAATCTTGCCATAAGAGTAAAAGATTTAGAATTAAATGAGCAGTCGCTAATTGATAAAAACAATAAGTTAGCCATTTTAAATGAGGAAAGAAGGCGCTTTTTTGATATTCTGGGTCATGAAGTGAATACTCCTCTTGCTGGTATGAAGCAACTAAGCCATACGTTTAATTACTTGTTAAAGAAAGGGGAATATGAGAAGGCATTGAAAATTGCTCAATCTTTGGAACATAGTGGTACGGAAATTTCACATTTAGTGGATAATTTATTAACTTGGTCAAATCTTGAGAAAAATACCCAACTCTCGCGGAATCTATTTTTTAATATAACAGATAAACTTAATTCGACAGTAGATTTATTTATTTTTCAGATACATAGAAAAAATATTCAATTCAAATTATCATTATCTGAAGGCTTTGATGGTGAAATTAATTCTGATCCCAATATCATTTCCTTCATTTTAAGGAATATTCTTAGTAATGCAATAAAATATTGCCCTGATTATGGGGACATTACATGTACTCTTCATAGAGAAAATAACTGTATTTCTTTATCCGTTTATAATTCTTCAGAAGTCTTGTCAGCCGATAATTTTTCTACCCTGATAGGTTTTTCTCCCGTTTCAAGTTTACCGGGGACATTTCAAGAAAAGGGACTGGGTATTGGGTTGTTTATGGTATGTCAATTAATTTTGATAATTAGGGGTACCATAACTTATGACATTCATCCAAATGGAGGGGTTACTGCCATAATTAAAATTAAAAGTTAAACTTATCACCCATTTAATGACTTTTGTCACCTAAGTGTGGTGATGATGACCTATGAGGGCGTGTAATTACTTAAATTCACCTCACTATTAATATCTCGATTTTAAAAATTTAACTGGGAGTAATATTCAATGTCCCGCTTGTACTTTACAGGTGGGGCATTTTTTTTTGTCTGTATTCCTGCCTATATTGTCGGATTATACAATTGATCAGAATGAGGTGGGAGTTTAAATTAGCCATGCGTATTTCAAACGGTAAAGAAAAGTCGTTTGCGAGCATTATTATTCGTATTGCTTCGCTTGCCGTGGCTTTGAGTATTGCAGTAATGATTGTCACTACGGCGCTTATAACTGGTTTTAAGACGGAAATAAGCAGTAAAATATTTGGCTTTTGGGGTCATTTACACATCAACGCTGCCAATGTTTATCAAAATTTATTGGAAATAGATCCTATTGAGGACAACCAGGATTTTTATCCTGTGCTTAAAAACAGGCAAGGTATAAAGGCGGTTCAGGTTTATGCCATACAACCGGGTATCGTTAAAGGTAAAAATGACTTAGATGGTATTTTTTTAAAGGGCATTGGTTCCGATTTTAATTGGCAGTTTTTTAAAACGTATCTTCAAGAGGGTGATATTATTACTTTCCCAACAGAGGAGGCGTCTAACCAAATCATCATTTCTAAGCAAACAGCCGACAGGCTTTCGTTGAAAACAGGGGATAACTTCAGATTGTTTTTTGTGAAAAATGGTACCATGCTAAAAAGGAATTTTAAAATTTCTGGCATTTATAAAACTGGATTGGAAGAATACGATAGTAAATTTGCTTTAGTCGATATAAGGAAGGTGCAACAGTTACAAGGTTGGGCGGAGAACCAAATTGGTGGTTATGAAGTGTTTATTGACGATATTAGCATGATTGATCATTGGGCGGAAGAGATTTATAGTAACGTGCTACCTCCTGATTTAAATGTGCAGTCCATAAGAGATAAACTTCCTGAAATTTTTGAATGGCTATCTTTACAAGACATTAATGAGGTGGTCATTTTATCCCTTATGATTGTTGTCGCCATTATTAATATGGTAACAGCTCTTTTGATTTTGATGCTGGAGAGGACCAGGATGATAGGGATTTTAAAAAGTCTGGGTAGCTCTAATTGGAGTATTCGCAGAATCTTTATGTTTTATGCAGGTATTATTGCAAGTAGAGGTATGTTTTGGGGGAATATTATTGGGATTAGCATTTGTTTACTTCAAAAATATGGTCACTTTATAAAGCTTTCTGAAGAGAATTATTATTTAAACGAGGCCCCCATTCTTATAAATTTTAGTCATATCTTATTCCTTAACCTGGGTACCATTTTGGTTATCGTCTTATTCCTAATTCTTCCAACCTGGCTAATTACTCGCATTTCTCCTGTAAGAACTTTAAGGATGGATTAAAGTTATTCTTACCGTTATTTAATCTAAAATAGGTAAGTTTGCATTTCGGATTTCAAGAATTATCAATTTCCTGCCATGGTTCATTTTTACGTAAAGGTTGATGGTCTCCTTACTGAAATTCAGCACCCGGAACCAGGTTGTTGGGTAAACATTAAACCCCCTTTTTCTGCCGATGAAATGGAAAAGACTTCTTTACAGTTTGAGATTCCATTAGATTTTTTGGTAGATTCTCTTGACGTGGATGAAAGATCCAGGTTTGAAGTGGAAGATGATTGTCGGCTTATTTTAATTAATGCACCTATTCTTAATACTTCAGAGGAAGAAAATGACGCTATTTATATCACTGTTCCAATAGGTATAATTATTTCTCCTGAACATGTTTTTACCATTACTACGGCTGATAATCCTGTGCTAAATAAATTTATTGAAAACAAAGTAAGAAACTTTGATCCTTCTGATGCCATGTTTTTTC
>JBILDL010000104.1:0-7098 GCA_044352635.1 Saprospiraceae bacterium
TTATTAATGAAAATGAAAAAAGATTTATCATACCCTCCACCGATTTTGAACTTAAAGAATATGAGTTAAAAAAAGGTGATGAATTAATCATTGAACCATCGGCAGGTCCGTCTATTATATTATGTCTCCATGGAAGCATTTGTCTTAAGACAGAGGAAACCTTACTTATAACTTCCGGTGAGGCCTTTTTCATTGCACACAACACAAAAATACATTTGGAACAGAAAGGGGAAGAAAGCGCTGTTTTATTTAAAGCGGGCATCCCTTCCTTTTAAGGAAAAATATTTTTCAGAAATAAACCCTAACATATCATTATTAATTAACCGCTTAAAACAAAAACCATTTTAGGTAAAAAAACATTTACACATACATGAAGAAGTAAACTTTTGTATTTTGAAGAAAATTTTAAGGATGAACCTCAAGAATATTATATTTATTACCTGCATTTTGATGACCTACAAAAGTGTAAGCCAGCAAATAGACCCGTATTCTTTAGTAATTTTCAGCCCTTTCCAATATAATCCAGCTTACACAGGTTTAGACGATAAAATAACGATACAGGGAAGCTTCCGGGATCAATGGATAAAAATACCAGGCAATCCATCGTCTCGCTATTTTTTAGCAGATGCGCCCATCCCAGCCTTAGGAAGCGGTATTGGTATAAAAATACAAGAAGATCAATTTGGGGCAAGCCGGCAATTATCCCTTGGATTAAACTGGAGTTATTCAAGAAATTTGAGTAAGAATAGTACGCTATCGATAGGCTTGGGTATTGGTAATCAAAGATATAGTTTAAATGGCGGTATTCTGCGAACGCCAGATGGAAATTACAGTTCAACCAGTATTGATCATCAGGACAATCTTCTACCAAATGGTGATATTGCTTTGAGTGGTATGAGTTACGAAGGAGGGATATATTTAAAAACAAACTTTTTTGAGGCGGGACTTTCCGGGTCAAATGTATTACCCATTGCCCTAAATCAAGGTGATTTTGGCATAACATTACAACCACATTACACCTTTTCTTCCAAAGCTTTTATACCAATAACTACGCAATTAATAATACAGCCTGGCATTATCATGAGATATGTGATGGGAAATTTGCAGCTTGATAGCTACGTCCTGGGAAATATCAGGGAAAAATTCACTTTGGGAACTGGTCTAAGAGGATTTAGCCCCAACACCCTGGACGGACTTATGACGATGGCGGGTATTCAAATAGCTGAAAATATTTCATTCTTTTACACTTACACTATTCCCCTGTCAACTATAAGGACAGCAACCACGGGAAGTCATGAAGTAATGGTGAGATATACCATAAACCAAAAATTAGGTAAGGGAATTTTGCCGCCAATTATTTACAATCCAAGAAATTTATAATTTACATGCATTTATTATAATAAGAATGTTATGACGTCGTTTGTATAAAGAATTTGGGTTGCATATAATAAATTGTGCTAAAATAAATAAGTTGTTTTTGTAGTACGCCGAAACAATCTATCTTTGCCCCACTTCTTTTTTTTTAAGAAGCAAATTTTGTAGGAAAACCGAAGTATAAACATGAAACAAATGCAAAAAGGAATTTTCTTTTTGATGCTTGCCGCCATAGTAGGTTGCGGAAAAAGCGATACAGGAGAATTAGTAGGTGTGCAAGACCGCCCCGTTTGGAAAGGAATTCAGCCTTATGGAATGGTTTACGTGCCATCCGGAACACTCTTAATCGGTCCAAGTGACCAGGATATTAGTGCAACTTTTGTTCAACGCCCAAAACAGATTTCTATTCAGGGTTTTTTCATGGATGACACCGAAATAACCAATAATGAATACAGACAATTTGTGCATTGGGTAAAGGATAAAATGGCCCATGAAAAACTTGAACATTTCCTTGAGGCAGATCCTGATGCTGTGGAAGAACAGGATCCTGAAATTGATTGGGATATGGAGATTGACTGGGAAGCTGAAGAGCTTCAAGATATGTATTACCAAGGCAACAATAAATTGTCAGGTAAAAAGGAATTAAATATAGATTTGTTAAAATATACCTACGAATGGTATGATTGGCAAGCCGCTGCTCATGACAAAGGTCAAAGTGCCAGAAATAAATTCATTAAAAAGAAAACGGTAAAAGTTCACCCTGATAAATTTGTATGGGTGCGTGATTTCGCCTATTCCTATAATGAACCGATGACGCGAAATTATTTTGACCATCCAAATTATGATGACTATCCTGTTGTCGGTGTTGATTGGAACATGGTTAATGCTTTCTCTAATTGGAGGACCGTATTGTATAACAAAAGCCTAGGGGAAGATCAGGTTAATACGGAAGATTTTCGCTTACCTTCAGAGTTTGAATGGGAATATGCAGCCAGAGGCGGTCATGAACAAGCTATGTATCCCTGGGGTGGTCCTTACATAAGAAATGCCAAAGGTTGTTTAATAGCAAATTTCAAACCCGGTCGTGGTAATTATCCGGAAGATGGTGGAATGTACACCGTAAAAGCTGATGCTTATTTTCCAAATGATTATGGATTGTATAATATGGCCGGGAATGTCGCTGAGTGGACTTTAACCGCTTACGCTGAAAATATTCTTAGCAGAGTGAGCGATTTAAATCCAGATTATCGTTATGATGCTGACGATAAGGAAGACCCAAGTAACAAAAGGAAGGTAATTAGAGGAGGCTCATGGAAAGATTCCCACTTCTTTTTACAGAATAGTTCCAGAACTTACGAATTTCAAGATACTACTAAATCATATATTGGATTTAGAAACGTATTAACCTTCTTAGGAAGATCCATTAATGACTTCTAGTCATATTATTTTATAAAAACATATCATTAACCTGTTTAAAGTTTTCTCAAATGAGTAATGTATTGAAAAGTAAAGGTTTCAAATATCTTAAAAACCTTCTTATCGGTGTTGGTGCATCAGTCGTTTTAATTGGTGCTTTGTTCAAAATCATGTCATGGGCTTATGCTGACGAATTGTTGATTGTAGGCATGTTAACTGAGGCAGGCTTATTTTTCTTCCTTGGAGTAATAGGACCAGATAAGGATTATTACTGGGAAAAATTATATCCAGGTTTAGACGATTATTCTGGTGTAGTAAATCCAATCTCTCAAGGAGGTCAGGTTGCACAACAAAATCCAGTACCTAAAGAAATGGTTGAAAAGTATCTGGGTTCTATGATTGGCGAATTACAGGTTATTTCAGGTAGTCTTTCATCTTTGAAGGCACTTCAAGAAGTGGATTTTTCAGGTACGAAAGAACAACTTCGTTCCATGACAAACTTCTATTCTAAAATAAATGATGCTATGATGGATCTTCAAGATTCCACGGAAGAAGCAAAAGCATATAAAACTAAGTTAGCTGAATTAAATAAAAATTTGGGCGATCTTAATCGCACTTTCACTTCTCTAAATCAAGTGTACGGCAATATGTTGTCAGCAATGGCAAATGTTCGTCAGAACGGTTAAAATTAGAACTGAATTTTTTTATTTATTTAGAAAATAGAATAGTATGTCCATTCCAAAGGAACCGCGGCAGTTGATGATTAACTTAATGTACTTAGTCCTAACGGCTATGCTGGCGTTAAACGTTTCTGCTAAGATTATCAACGCATTTTTTGTCATAAATGATGGTATAAAAAATAGTAATAGCATTTTTGATGATTCTCATGTTATTACCATGACCGCCCTAGAAAAAAATGTAGAACAAGACAGAGGGAAATATCAACCTCTATTAGATGTAGCTAAGGATGTAGCTCAAATTTCTAAAGAGTTTAATGCTTACGTTGAGTCTGTTAGAACGGAGATGGTTGACGCAACTTCAGGGTATTACCCAGCAGATGATCGCGACCATGCCAATTATCCTAAAGGTTATAAAAATAAAGATATAACCACCCGTATTTTAGTGGATGAAAAGAGAGGTGATGAATTAGAAAAAAGAATATTAGCGGATCGTGATAGAATTTTATCCAGAATTAAAACGCTATCCGGATTACCTGGCACTCAGATAAATGAAACAAGTATTGAGGAATTGTCAAAATCTATTTCGCTAAATATTTCTGAAAATTGGAAAAAAGATAAGATAGCCAAGTCCTGGTCTGAATTTACCTTCAAACAAATGCCATTGGCTGCTGTATTTCCTCTGCTAACGCAGATGCAAAATGATATGAAGAGTTCTGAAAGTGCTGTTATTAATTTCTTGGTTAATCAAGTGGGTTTAACTTCTTTTAAAGTAGATAATTTTATCCCAATATCTTCAGCAGTAAAAAGCTATGTTATTGAAGGTGAAACCTATAATGCTGAAATATCTGTAGGGGCAACCTCTAAATCTATCACTGAGAATATGTCTATCAGGGTAAATGGTTCTCCTCTTAGTGTCACAGACGGTATTGGTAAATTTACTTCTACCACTTCTGGAACAGGTCTAAAAAGGTATAAAGTAGATGTAAGTCTAAAAAATCCAACTACAGGGGAACAAGAAACCTATACAAAAGAATTTGAGTATGAAGTGGGTCGTCGTTCCGTAACTGTTACTGCCGATAAAATGAATGTCTTTTACACAGGGGTTGAAAATCCTCTTTCTGTTGTCGCAGCTGGTGTATCAAGTAACGATTTACGTGTTTCTGCCTCCAATGCTACCCTGACACCTAATGGTGCTGGTAAATATATCGCTAAAGTTACAGGTGGTGGTGGCGTAGCAAAGCTTACCATTTCTGGTGGTGGATTAAATCCTACCACTTTTGATTTCAGAATCAAGCCTATTCCTGATCCGGTAGCCAAACTGGGAGGTTCAACAGGTGGCGATTTAGGCAACGGTGTTATGAAAGCGCAACTAGGTGTCATTGCAGAATTGTCCGGCTTTGATTTCGATGCACGATGCGATATTGCCGGATTTGAATTGGTTTATGCACCAAAAAGAGAGGATCCAATCGTAGTAATAAACGGAAGTGGAACATTTACCGCAGAATCGAAAAGATTGTTGAATTTAGCAAAACCCGGTGATGCATATTATTTCAATAATGTTAGAGCACGCTGCCCTGGTGATGTGGCTGGAAGAAAAATAAACTCTTTGGTATTTCAAATTAAATAAAGTTTATCCATGTTCAAGAAAAATTTTAGTCCATTCCTAATCCTGTCTCTACTCACTTTTATAAGTGTTAGTGGTTTTTCTCAGGTGCCGGACAATATTATGACTGAATCAGGAACTATACTTAGGGAAGCTCCTCTAGATGATATTACTGGTTCAAGCATAAAGCAAACCAAAAAGTTACTTCCCTATGAGCCACTCAGAGAAGCCGATGTTTTCTGGAAAAAAAGAGTGTGGAGAGTCATAGATGTTCGTGAAAAAATGAATCAGACTTTTACTTATCCTGTCAGACCTCTGTTCCAAATCTTCCTGGATGCCATTAAAAACGAGGAAAAACCAATGCGTGTTTTCGCAGATGAGGATTTTAAACAAGAAATGAATCAAGAACAAATTGATAAACAATTGTTTAAAGTCGATTCCGTTCCTATCCAAGATCCTGTAACTTACGAGATTACCGTAAAAGAAGTAAAAAATGATCTTAATTTCGCAGATATCAAACGTTACAGGGTAAAAGAAATATGGTATTTCGACAAACAGTCTTCTACCCAAAAAGTTAGAATTTTGGGAATAGCACCACTCATTCAGGTAAAGTCCGATCAAGGTGGAACGATAGGTGAAACTCCCTTATTCTGGGTTTATTACCCTGAAGCAAGAGAGTATCTAGTAAATGAAATGGTGTTCAACCCTGCCAATGACGCTTCCCAAATTTCCTGGGAAGATTTAATGGAAATGAGGTATTTCTCTTCCTATATTATCAAGGTATCCAACGTTGGTGACCAACGATTACAAAATCAGTTTGGTTCTGGTAGAGATATGCTCTTAGAATCAGAAAAATTGAAACAATCCATTTTCAATTATGAAAATGATCTTTGGGTTCATTAAATAAAAGGTTACAAAGGGGGAAGGTTAAAATCTTCCCCCTTTTTTTATGCCATGTACTCCCAAGCTGTTCTATAGGAGGCGTTCGACTCGCAGTAATCCAGGAATCCAGCAAAAAATAAGTCCTTACCGATAGTTGAGCTATCTCCTACCACTACTACCTGACATTTAGCTCTGGTAATGGCCACATTAAACCGACGGTAGTCCTTTAAAAACCCTATGTCATTTTTTCCATTTGACCTAACTAAACTTACAATTACGATATCACTCTCCTGGCCCTGAAATCCATCGATGGTTTTCACTTTTATCGTTAAATTCACTAGTTTATCGTCAGCTCGAATTTCTCTTTCCATGTAATTGATTTGTCCTTTATATGGGGAAAGTATCACGATAGAGGGAAAATCAAAATTAACCAAGGTTTGTGTTTCGTTTATTATTCGATAAATATGCTCCCTTAGGAGGCTAAACTCATCGGCATTATAGAGGCTTCCAGAACCAGGTTCAGGTTTTTCCTCGAAACCACTTCCCGCTGTGTCTATAAAAATCAAGGGGCTATTATCCTGAAAAGGTAATTTTTTATCTTTCACTATAGGAGAAGCCAACAACTTATTATTATAAAAATACTGATTTGAGTAGCCCATTATTAGTTCATTACCACGATACTGGACTTCCAGCATTTGATGCACAAATCCCTTTTGTATGGCTTTTTCCATTAAGGTTAATGCCAAGCCAGATTTATTGGCATCTCTTGATTTTACTGTAGGTGGAAGTTGAAAAGGGTCACCGCATAGGACTACCCTTTCTGCCTTCAAAATAGGTATCCAGGTAGCTGGTTCAAGTGCTTGGGCCGCTTCATCAATAAGTACTGTAGTAAACTTTCTCCCAGCTAATAAAGAATGAGCAGCACCTACCAAAGTACAAGTAATTACCTGTGCACGGTCTAAAATTTGCTCTATCAGTCGTTTTTCTAATTGATTTACCCAGGTAGAAAGATCACTTGCTTCACTCAATAATTCTCTTTTCTGTCTTTTCTGGCCATAATCCAAAGGCGTGCGAAAAGAATTAGCCCTTTTTCTTAAAGCATCAGCCTCAATACGCATTCTTTTGATAGCTTTAGACTCCTCG
>JBILDL010000105.1:0-7086 GCA_044352635.1 Saprospiraceae bacterium
CCTATTCAACCTACTTCAATTTGAAAACAAAATTCATAGGGACTTAAAAAATGTATAAAGTAATGATAAAAAGCAGAAAATTTTTGAGGTATAAATATTTGGCTTTTTTACTGTTTGGTAGTGTTCTTTTTTTGTCTGGTCAGGCATCCTTAAGAATGCAGGGATCCCTTCAGAAGCCTTCAGGTAAGCCCTTTGACAATGGCTTTCATTCTGTAACTTTTAAGCTTTACGAAGTGGAAGTAGGTGGACAAGCCGTCTGGACGGAAGTACAACCACGAGTTCAGGTACAGAACGGATTATATGAAGCCTCCCTTGGGAGTATAGTGCCTTTGAACTTGCGTTTTAATAAAAGGTATTATCTAGGTGCGGCGGTGAATGGGGGGGCTGAACTAGCCCCCAGAGCTATTTTGGGTAATTCCCCTTATGCTGTTTCTGTTACAGGAAAGGATAATGTGTTTCCCAGTTCAGGTACCGTCGGTGTTGGCACGCGCGTGCCAGATACCTTGGCTTACTCCCTTCAATTAAGTAAAACAATTGGAACCGGAACCTTACTCATTGAAGGAAGTCAGCGTGCAGAACTGTTTTTAAAAAGGGCAAGTAATTCAGCTGTAGGAAGCATAAGTTTTGATAGTTCAAAGATTTCCATCAGGAATCTTGATATCTCAGTTCCTAACGATCTGGGACTTTCAGCAGGAGCTACAATAAATTATAATGGCCTTTCTGACTGGCGACTTATCGACCCTGATGATTTTAATACAGGGAATGATGGATGGAGATGTCATGAAGATTGGTTTAACACCACAACAAAGACTACTCAGCGCGGTATTCCTAATACCCCTTTTAGTAAAAGTAATATTTTAAGACCAAACCAGCATGGAAATGATGTGCTAAAAAAGGAATATAATCTGACTAACGTTCCGCACACTATGATAAAAGTTGTTTTTACGTATCATTTTTTGGATTCATGGGATGCCGACGAGGGTGGATGGGCTGCCTTTGCCACTCGAGAAAATCCTTTTGATGCCGATGGGCGACAAAATGGAAATTTTTATGTAGCCTGGTATAACCAATCTCCATTAAAATTTAGTCCGGACGGTTTTTCATCAGATCCAGGATATTTTGGATCTTCCAGTGGCACTGACGCTGGCGTTCAAGGGGAGATGACAGCCTGGCACTCAACCAATAATTTTTGGTTGTTTTTTGGTTCAACCTTAGACTCGGATAGTAATGATGAGAGCTATGGTATTTCCAATATTGAAATTTGGGTTCGTTGATTAATGGATAATTAAATGCTTCTTTAAGTGATAAAAAGACTATGAAAAAAATATTACAACTTATATGCCTTATTTGTTTGATGCACTGTGCATCAAATATGTATGGCCAGGCAACTTTGAATATTCAGGGTATCATTCGAAAATCAACGGGAGCAAATCTTGATGATGGTACCTACAGTATGACTTTTAGACTTTATACTACCTCGTCGGGTGGAACGAATATCTGGTCGGAAACACACGATAACATGGATGTTACTTCAGGGGTATATGGGGCCGTCCTGGGTTTAATAAACCCGTTTACCATTCCTTTTGACCAACCTTATTTTTTAGGTATATCCGTAGATGGTGGGGTGGAAGTCTCACCGCGATTGCGTTTGACAGCATCACCCTACACTCTCTCCCTTATAGGGCAGAGTAATATATTTCCATCTATAGGAACCGTTGGATTAGGAACTACTTCACCCGATACCAATGCCATAATGCACGTAAAGAATAACACAGGTACTTCAAGAATTACGATAGAGGGTAAAGATACCTCTGTAATAGTAATGAAGACAAGAACGAATACTACGGCCATAACTTTTAATGGTAGTAAAATATCTATTCCTGATCTTAGTGGACATCTTTCCCAGGGTGTAAATATACCTCCAGGACAGTCGGTTAAGTATAATGGTTTATCTACCTGGAGATTAGTTGAAGAAGATAATTTCACCTCGGATTCAGAAGGGTGGGAATGTACGTCGGGCTGGAATTCTACAGCTAGTAGATTATTTGAGCGATTTAAGCCTGAAGGACCCTTTAGTCCTTTTATCTTACGTACTACAGAAAATGGAATAAACTCCTTGGTAAAACAATTCAATTTAGCGGGTACGCCTCATACCATGGTAAAAGTGGTTTTTACCTTCCATTTTTTTGATTCCTGGGATGCCCCTGAGTTTGGTTATGGTGCTTTTGGTACAAGAAAGAATCCATTTGATGGAGCTAACCAAACTTCAGGAGTTTTACAAGTAGGCTGGTACCAAACGGTTGAACCTAAGTTTAATGCTGCCTTTCGAAGTACTGGTTATGGTAATTTCTTTACCAATGCTGCATCTGATTACAATGTCAGAGCAGAGATGGTTGCCCAAATGACGGATGATACCTTTTGGGTACTTTTTGGCACAGACTCTGAATCCAACGCAAATGACGAAAGTTATGGTATTAGCAATATCCAGATTTGGGTGAGATAGTCCGTTTAATATTTCTTTAAGTAAAAAATGTATGAAAAATTTAATTAACCTTCTATTCCTTGTGTGTTTAGGGCTGTTTTTTGTACCCACAAAAATGGGCGCACAGGCGAGTCCAAACTGCGAGACAATAAGTGTTGATGATTATTATATCGGGCGGACTTTTTTTAATCGTGGAAGTGTTTCAAATAGTGTAAATACTAAAATTCAGCTCAGTGCAACAGTAGGACAAACGATTACTGGTAATTTCTTTGGTTCTGGAGTCAAAGGTGGATTTGGTTTCTGGGCTGGTTTTACTATGCCGCCAAAACCTCCTTCCGTTGTAGCAAGCCAAGGGGACCTGGAAGATCGCATTGAAATAAAATGGACACCTGATCCACTAAGTCCTGCTGCTACGTCTTACAAGGTTTATCGCAATAACTCTTTGCTAACTACTTTAGATGGTGAAACTTATTCCTTTATGGATTTCAACGTCATCGCGGGTACGTTTTATACCTATTCCGTGAGTGGAATTAATTCCTCTGGCGAAGGAAACAGATCTTCAGCTTTAGGTCACGTAAATCCTAACGGGGTAGTGACGGGAAGAATCACTTCATCCACAGGAAATCCCGTGGTAGAAACAATCGTTACTATTTCACCCACATTGGGTTCATCTTTGCGTTTCACTGGTGACGATATGGCATTTACTCAATACCATCAGAAATTCCCTAAATCTAATTTTACTATATCAGCATGGATAAAATTAGATAGTACCAATGATAATACAGCGATTTTAGATATGGGGAGTAACCTATCCAAAAATTGGTGGTTACACACTCTTCCCACAGCAGCAGGTAAGGGGGTACGATTTGGTGTAGGCAAGGGTGGCAGCCAAAAAACGGAGCTAAATTTTACTTTCCCTGTCGGAACAGAAAACAACTGGCATAATGTCGCAGCCAGTTATAACGGAAATGCATTATTATTATATGTCGATGGTGATTTGGTTGGATCCACTGCAACCACCATTTCTTTAGACAGTATTTCCTTGTTTTTAGGACAGACACCTACTGCTTCCCGTTTTTTTAAGGGTCACATGGATGAACTGCGGTTTTTTAATCGACAACTTGCCCAGACGGAGGTTCAAATGTTTATGAAACAGTCTGGTAATTCTGATGCAAAAGGTCTCGTGGCTTATTGGAAATTTGATGAAGGTGTGGGAAGTAAGGCTTTTGATCTGACAGGAAATCGTCTCCAGCTTTATTTTTGTGGCCCAGAGTGGGATAAAGCCGATATACCCGATGTGGTTAATGCTGCAATTAGTAATGAGAATGGATTTTATAAAATAGCTGGAGTTAATTATGGAGCGGGTACTACCTTTAACGTAAGTCCTTCAAAAAATTTCTATTTCAACCAGTCCCTTGAGTTTAATGCCTCTAATTCGGATTATGCACGACTCACAAATTTTGCCTTACGCGATAGTGCCACTATTACTGCAGCTATAAATGGTTTTGATCTTAGTAGTAAACAGGTGATTATAAGTAAAGCAGATAATGCAGGTGCCAATCAATTTGCCGTATTTCTAAATGCAGGAAATATTGAAGTAATGGTTGGAAATACCACGCAGCAATATGGTAGCCTGGGGCTTGGCTTTCACCATCTTGCTTTCGTTTTGCAAAGGGTTGGTACAAATTTGACTGTGACTTTTTATAAGGACGGTGTACTTGTAGGAGCGAAATCTTTTGCCACCACAAACTGGACTGGTCTTCCCTGGAGATTGGGAGCACGTGCTGTCAGTGCTAATACCCACGGTGATTATTTTACTGGTTTGATTGATGAGGTAGCCTTCTTTTCTCAAATGTTACCAGTAAATACCATTCAAAAATATGCAAGTGATGGAACAGGAGTAACAGATACTTCCCTTGTTTCTTATTTTAATCTTAACGAGGGAATGGGTACTTCTCTGAAAGATATTGGTACAGCCCTGACAGGAGATGGACAGGTTTTTGGTGCTCGTTGGAGTACCGTTACTGCCATCATCCAGACCTTACCTCACGATTTTTCACCATCCGTGTCTGTAGTTACCCTAAACCCCAGTAACACAAGTGCCGATAAGGTTGACTTTACGGATCTAAGTACCATTCCTGTAAGTGGCTATGTAAGGTTTGAAAACACCAACTGTTTTCAGGGAAAAGTTGAAATTCTGGTTAATGGAAAATCAAATGTTCCAGCAATTTTCACAAATAGTGAAGGGCGATTCTCCGCTGATTTTGAACCTGGAAAAAAAATAGTTTTAACTCCGAAATTTGAAGATCATACTTTTTTTCCAGCTACCTGGGAAATTCCAAATATCACCGCACCCATGTCAGGCATTTTATTCCGTAATCAGGTTAAACGTATTGTGACTGGTCAAATGGCAGGTGGAATTTGTCGAAAGTCTATTATTCCTTCAGGAGCCATTGCAAAAGTTAAAATTGCTACGCTAAATGGTTGTTTTGAAAAAGTAATACAACTTTCAGAAAATGGTAAATTTACTTTTGATGGAATACCTGCAGATTCTGTTACACTTTCTGTTATAGAACATAGTAATCCAGTCATCTACAACTTTTTTCAAAAACTGGGAGGGCAGACAGTAAGCCTTAAAATGGCTAATGATACCGTTGATTTTATTTATTTAGCCCCACCTAATGTGGAACTTACTCCCCTGGATACAAATCTTTGTGGTGATCCCATGTTAGATATGCTTCAAAGAAGTAAAACCACCGTTAGAGTATTTGAACAATATGATGGGGGGAAATGCTATTTGCAGAACGCCTTACTTACTATTAATAATGATATTGCCAGTTTGCCTCAATTTGACACAATAATGTCCGGGGGATCTTTGGTGCATTCCTTTAGAGTAGAATCACCCAATATTGTGGCACCTTTTTTTAAGCAACTTCAAGTTACGGCTACTTCAAATGGAGAGAAATCAACTGCTTCATTGAAAGCCGTAGTTCTTGGACGGAGGCCTCGGCAGACTACCTTTACCTCTTCCTCTCCAAGTATTCCTTTCATAATTTTACGGGATCCGCCTGGTGACGCCTCCTACTCTTATATAGAAGAGGGACAAACCGTTTGCGAAACCTGGGCCTTTTCAGCTACTGATGCTAAAGATACAGAAGGAGATGTGACCTTATCCCTTGGACCTGATATTGAAATTGAAACAGGTATTTTAGTTTCTTTTGCCACATCCATCGATGTGACTGCTGATCTTGGATATACCTTTAGCAGTAATGTGACTAATCTGGCATCAGAAGAAATGGAAATGTGTATTACCTCTACACGAACCATTTCTACCAGTGATAATGATATTATTGTAGGGGGAGAAATGGGAGGTGATGTTTATGTTGGAGGAGCGATGAATTTCCTTTATGGTATTACAGATGAACTTTTATATGATACGGCTAATTGTTCCTTCTACCTGGATAAAGGAATGTTTATGTTTCCTGATGGTTTTGCAACAACTTTCCTTTATACAGAGTATCATATTAAAAATAACATTATTCCAGCTTTGACACTTTTGGGAGATACTGCCAGTGTAAAAACATGGGAAAGCATCATTGCCGATAATGAAAAGCAGAAAAAGGAAGCGGTGTTTTCTAAAAATCTTTCTTTCGACGCAGGGGTCGTTTATGAGGAATCTGAGACGACAGAAAATAGTAAAGCTAAAACTACTTCATGGGTTCAAAATTTCAGTGATGGTTATTCACAGGCCTTTGGTTTAACGGTTAATGGTGTCGGCGCAACTTCTGGACTCGCTATTAACTGGACAAAAGAACAGAGTAAAGACACCACCAAAACAACCGTAGATTCTAGGACGGTTGGTTATGTACTGTCGGATGATGACATAGGCGATAATTTTACCGTTAATATAAAAAAGGATAAAACGTATGGTACTCCGGTATTTGAAACTGTAAGTGGACAAACCCAATGTCCGTATGAACCAAATACCCAGCCCAGAGAGGGTGTTGATCTTGCCGCCGACAAACTGGTTGCCATTAATGTTCCAATGAATGAACCCGCCATTTTCAAGTTGAAACTGGGAAATAAAAGTCAATCTGAAGAGTCGAAGTCCTATTCATTAGGCAGTTCACAGGAAAGTAATCCTCTCGGAGCTATCATTTTGTTCAATGGCCAGGAATCTCTGAATGTTGGTGTCCCGTTTGGACAAAGTGTAGAAGTTGTAATGACCGTGTTCCGAGGACCAGAAGCGTTTACCTATGAAAATTTATCCGTAAGTCTTTTTTCAGATTGTGAATCAGATCGTGCAGGTACTTTAAATCTTGATGTTGATCCAGAATTTAACGAGGACATGGAGTTTGATGTTTATTTCCTGGAGCCATGCAGCCCCATTGATATTGGTTTTCCTTTACAAAACTGGGTTTTAACACCTAATTCTGGTGATACCATGCTCATTACCCTAAATGAGTTTAAACGAGATGATCCTGATCTTGAATTGATTAGAGTACAATATCGCCGGAAACAAGGGGATGGTGCCTGGATAAATATTGCTGAGGTACTGAAAGCAGATTTAGACAATGATGTCTTTAAGATCGTTAAATGGGGTA
>JBILDL010000106.1:0-7034 GCA_044352635.1 Saprospiraceae bacterium
GGATAAGTTGAATTAAAATCTGATTTACTCGTTTTAATACCCAACATATCCAGCGTATATTGCATGTTAGATTGACCCGAACATAACCAAACCTCCCCAATGTAGATATCATTTAAACGCCAGGTTGTATCAGTAGAAATAGTCATTTCATAAGGTCCACCAGCTGCAAAAACGCCAATATCACATTTCCATTTTCCTGACTCATCCGTTTTGACGACTTTATGGACATTTCTAAACTTAACAGTAATGTCCTGCCCTTTATCGGCCCATCCCCAGATAGTAATCACCTCATTTCTTTGTAAAACCATACCATCCCTGAAAATATGCGGCAACTTCAACATAGCCGAGACAGAGACTGTTGAACATCCAATCCAAATCAGTAAAAAAAGAACAGATTTATTAAAAACCGAGGGATGAAAAGTAGGTAGAGGAAGATTCATTTTATAAAAATATTTAGTATGTTTAAACATATAATCAAATCTAATGATTATCTTTAAATGAAAGATTATTTTAAATACATTTTAAAAAATAAAAAGGATGAAAATTTCGAAAACGCCTACTTTTCAGGTTAACGGAATCATTTTAATATTATTAATATTTTCTTTAACCACTTTATCCGCGCAGGAAAAATCTGAGAAGATTGCTTCCTCCGCACAAGATTGGAATTCGCTGTTCCAAAGGAAAAAAGGATGGTTTGGTGGTGACGGTATCTTTGCCATTCCTATGGATGGGAAAGAGTATATTCAGGCAAATGATTCCACAGAAACCCTATTTATTTTCAGCGACTCTGTTATTGGAGAAATTGGCGCTGATGGAACACTTAAAAAGAAGGAAGATTTCAATTTTGTAAATAACGTAGTGGCTGTATTGAAGGGGAAAGAACCCATTCCTGAAAATTTTACATTTTATTATCCAACGGATAAATCAGGAAAAAACACTTCTGTTTTTAAACCAAACACGCCAAATACCAAGCCAGGTGAATATTACTGGTTGGGGGATGGATTTGTGAACGTTGACAAGGACAGCACCCTTTATATTTTTGCTTATCGAATCACTCATATTGATCCAATCACCTCATTTTTCGACTTTGATCAGGTAGGCGTAACCTTGTTGGCTATTCCCAAAAACACGCCAATACCCTTTGAAAAAGGAGTTAGACAAATAGAAACACCCCTTCAATTCCCTTATGCGCCAAATGTTGGGATGACTACCTTTGGAAGTGGTATCATTGTAAATACAAAAAGCGCAGGTGCACCAAATCCTGATGGCTATATTTATGTTTTGGGAACGGGGGGACTTGAGAAGGATCTGCTGATAGCTCGTGTAAAACCGGAGAATTTTGAAAATTTTGACCAATGGACCTATTGGGATGGGGCAAAATGGAATGCGGATAAAACGAAGGTCAGAGGAGTAACCAAAGGTGTTTCCAATGAACTAAGTATGAGTCCTGCCGATAATGGCAGATGGATATTGGTACATCAGCTATTTGGGATGACGCCTGAAGTGTCTGTTCAGATGACAAAGTCAATCACAGGACCTTATTTCCCCACACGAAATGTATGGCATTGTCCAGAATTAGAGGAAGATTTAGACTATTATGCTTACAATGCAAAGGCATATCCTCATCTTTCAAAGCCAGGTGAATTACTTATCAGCTATAATGTAAATTCCTTTGATTTTTTCAAAGATATATTAACCGATCCAACACATTGCCGGCCGAGGTTTATCACCATTAAGATACATTGATGCCCAATCGTTTTTGTTGAAATCACGGAAGTTTATAAGGCGTCTTTGTTACATCGAAATACTGGTTAATTTTATCGGAAATTTCAGCACTGCCTGGCAGGAGATTTTGATACTCTGTGGGTAAAATGGCAGAGGTATTGTAGGTAGCTACTCCAATTGGCATTGTACTTGTTTTTAATGAGTATTCGACAATCGTTCTGTCTTTGCTTTTGCAAATAATGATACCGATGGCTTCATTTTCGTGGGGTAATTTTACTTTATCGTTCAAAATAGAGAGATAAAACTCCATTTTGCCTTTATATTCCGGTAAAAAATCGCCAATTTTTAATTCGATGGCTATGAGACATTGCAATTGACGGTGGTACAAAAGTAAATCAATAAAATACTCTTTGTCGCTTACGGTTACTTTGTATTGATTTCCTACAAAAGTATAGAATTGTCCAAGCTCTAAAAGAAAAGCACGAATGTTTTTAATAAGCGCTTGCTCCAATTCACTTTCAGAATGTTCATCGGCAAGGTTCAAGAAATCAAAGGTATATTAATCTTTTACAGCTAAATGAGCTTGATTTTTAATCTTTTCCGATAAGGTTTCTTCAAAATTAGTTTGATTGAGTAAATACCGTTCAAACGTTTTATTTTCAATTTGATGAATTAAAACATTTTTTGTCCAGCCAAATTTTTTGGTTGAAAGAATATAAAATTGGCGTTCTTGGTTGTTTTTACATTTGTTTAAAATAACAATATGTTTTGTCCAGCTAATTTCTCCAACCAGTGGTTGGAGAAATTCAACATCTTGATATTCAGAATAAAACTGTGCCATCAACCATAAATTAGTAGTAGAAAATCCACCGATACCCGGGAATTCATTTTGTAGCTCTTTTGATAATTTAGGCACAATGGCTTTGCCCCAGTTTTCTCCTTGTTTTTCAGCAATGGATTTTCCAATTTCCCAATATAAATGAATGAGTTGCGTATTTACAACTTTTAATGCTTCGTACTGAGCTTGCCTCACTTTTTGCTTTATATCAGCAATAAAATGATTAAAGCTTGTTTCTCTACTTTGCCTTTTCGAATATTGCTTTCAGCGCAGCCCTTGAAGTTAAACTATTTAATTGGCGTTTACCCTACTTATTGGTAGTTAGTTTTTTATAAGGAATTTTCGTTATATGCCAACGTCCAAGATTGGTGGCGAATAAATATGCTCTACCCTCGCCTCCAAAGGCAATATTCGTTGGATTCGTTAGGGTATGCGCCTCCCAATCGTTAATGAGGAGGGTAACTTCCTGCTGTGGTGAGATTTTATAAATGGCATTGGGCGTATAACAAGAAACCAGTAAATTTCCATCCTCATCGAAGGCTAATCCATCAGGTACCGTTTGAGGAAGAGTAGCAAATACCGATCTATTTCCAGGATTACCATCGCTTTGTATCTCTATTTTTTCTACGCCTGGCAGGAAAGAACAAACGACAAACAGGGCATCTCCTTTGGGCGAAAGAGCCATTCCATTGGCAAAATTAAAGGGACCATTATGCCAGATGATCCCCTCTCCCTCCTTATTAAACTTTTGAATAGTTCCAATAATTTGCCGAAATGCTCCACTTTCAGAAACATACAAATTACCCTGATTGTCAAATACCGGATAATTTGGAATTGAAAATGAAGCGCCAGGAGCACCCTTGGTAAATACAGAAAGGTTCTTAGTTTCGATGTCAAGTTTCCAAACACATTTGTTTTTGAGATCGCAAATGGCTAACCAATCGTAAGAAGGGTGAAAAGCAAGACCCAAATTAAATCCACCTGTTTCTGCAAAAAGGGTAGCCTTCCCAGCCTGATCTATTTGGTATATTTGCCCCGCTTCCCCGCCAGCCCAAAGACTGCCATCCTTATGAAAAGCTAAGCCTTCGGGATGATCCAGGCCATCAGCAAAAATGGTACAGTCATTTACTTGAATTTCCATCATTTTAATATTTATCATTTAACAAAATGGTCGCTTTTAAGCTGGTTTTTCGACTTTCCTGAGGCTCAAGTGAGGGCCATAATCCCATTTCAATATCCATTTCTGGATTAGCTGACCATTTATTTGTCCACGGCTCTAATGCAATCGAATAAGCTTTACCCCACCATGGGGCGTCCAAAATGCCATATCTTTCTTGCCAGAACCAGATATAGGGAAAATTCTCTCTTTCCCAATCTAATCTAAACGTAATTTTTTTATCGGCATCAGATAGAGTATAGAAAGCATTTTCTTCAAAATCAGAAAGATATGCCAGCTCAGAATAAGGAAAATCACCCGCCTTTGGTACAATCTGCGCGTCCGTTTGTTGATTATTTACATCCATCACCATAGGCCAGTCGTAGGTTTCACCGCTTTTAAACCGTCTTTTAGCAGGCATTGCCGGTTCTGCTTCGAAAGACTTGGCATTGGTAGAAACAATAGCTCCATTGGTTAAAAAAGGGAGACCAAAGGCAATATGGTGTCCCCACATGTACGAAACCGTTGTAGAAGCCTCATTTGTCAGCACTTCCTCAACAAACAAAGTAGGTTCATCGAATTTTATAGTCAATATTTTTTCCACGTATAGTGGAATTCGTAGCGGCCTGTACCAACATTTGACAGAAACTTCCTCCTTTGTATTTTTCAAAATTGAATATTGCCAGCTATTCAGCCAAACTTCACCATGTTGACCCAAAGATGCTCCCCTGTAATTTAAAGGTTGACTATTGGGCAAAATTTCTTGCCAGCCACCATAATAATAATCTTCAAACTGATTCAAGGTATCTCTGCGCTGGGAAATATATTCTCTCGGATTGTGAATTGGTTTATCCAGTTTAAGCAATAAATTGATATTTTCCTTTTTATGGGTAAATTCGAAAATATCACTTCCGCGCCCCATTAATATGCCAATCTTAATCCATTTATTTTCTAAAAATACGACCGGCATATTATTCAAAGACCATTCATTTTGCAACGAACAACCCTCCATTTCGTGAAAAAAGTTTATCATAACTTATTTGTTATTAATGGATTGCATTACGCCTTTCATATAACCCAAAGCAAAAGCCATACCTGCATGCCACGGGGCGCCACAAGTCATTTCAGGGGTATGATCTGGAATAAGGACACCATCATAATCATGTTTTTGTAATATTTTCATTACCCGCACCATATCTAAATCACCTTCATCGACAAAAACCTCCTGATATAGAGGCACTTTGCCCTTTACGTTTCGAAAATGGATATACCCTATTCTATTTAGCGGCAAATATTTTTCTAAAAAATCATATACATTTCCCTCTGTCATTTCTTGTAAAGTACCGAGGCAAAGTTCAAAGCCATTGCTTGGGCTACTGGAAATTTCCAATAGTTTTTCATATTTTGGAATACTGGTAAAAAGTCGCCCTGTATTTCTAAGACTTTCCATAGGAGGATCATCGGGATGGGCGACCAGTTTAACGCCATTTTCCTCTGCAACAGGCAACATGGTGGTTAAAAAATCGGATAAACGATCCCACATTTCGAGATATGAAACAGGAGGAAGTGAGCCTGAAAGCTGGTCATCATAGCGCATATTCCAGACCATTCCGTTAGGAATCGGAGAATGAATATCGATTTTATCCCCATCGAACCGAACGGAAGGCGCATTACCCCTACCCTCTGTAACACTCGACCAGCCCCAGACGCCAGCGAGACTAAAATAATAGCCCATAATAGGAATTCCCGCTTTTCCAACATCCTGGATAGTGCGTTTCATTTGCTCCATCTGCTTCGCTTTTAATGGGCCATCGAGCAGAATATCAAACCAATGAGCAGGATCAAAATTTTCGATTGCCTCCAGTTTCAATCCATGACTTTCCGTTTTTTTTCGGAGCGAAACAAGATCATCGAGCTGCCAGGGCTTGTCCTTGTTGGGCGTTTTACCCCATCCATCGAGATAATTACGCGTCAAAGTAGGATTATCTCCCCCCTTTACATAATCAATCAATTGGGCAACTATATGGGTAGCACCCGCCTGCTTAGCGAAATTAAAATTATTGTCGTTAAGTAAACTTTTATATAAACCGAGGCCAAGTTTCATTTTAAAATATTAGGTGTTTCAAAAAGCGACATCAAGATACTTTAAAATGAGGTTTTTTTCATCTGCAATGATTAAATTTGAGAAAATGAAAAAGCAAAAAATGAAAAGATTTGAAAATCAAGTCATTGTAATAACAGGTGGAAGTAAGGGCATTGGCTGGGCGGCCGCAGAGCAATTTATAGCTGAAGGTGGAAAAGTCAGTATTTGGGATATACACGCACCAGAAGGCGAAGAACTCACGCGATATTCGAATTTTTTACATTGGGTAAAATGCGATGTTTCGAAAGAAAAAGATATCCAGCATGCTGTTGAAACGACCGAAAAACAATGGGGAAATATTCAGATTTTAGTATGTAGTGCAGGCATTCAGCGCTATTCCACGGTCACAGAGACCAGTGAAGAAGAGTGGGATTTTGTGATGGGTATAAATCTAAAAGGCTCCTTTTTAGCAGCCAAGCATTGTATTCCCTCCATGCAGAGGCATGGAAATGGGGCAGTTATATTGATTTCAAGTGTTCAGGCATTTTATTCTCAAGACAAGGTGGCACCTTATGTTGCCTCGAAATCGGGACAAATTGGGCTCATGCGCAGTATTGCCGTTGACTATGCGCCCAACATAAGGTGCGTTGCAGTTTGTCCAGGTACTATCAATACACCTATGCTTCGAGACGCTATAAATCTTTCGCCCGATCCTGCCATTGTTCTTAAAGAATGTGAAGACATGCATTTAGTTCAGCGTATAGGAGAAGCAGAAGAAGTTTCGAAGCTCATTTGCTTTTTAGCCAGTTCCGAAGCCTCCTTCATTACTGGACAATATTTTAGAATTGACGGCGGCTTAGGGGTGATGATAGCAGGATCGAAGAAATAAGGTGAAATGAAAATGCACAAGAAATTTGAGCTTCACGAGAAGCTAAAAAAAATTATTCCATTTGGGATATGTCATTTTTCAGGGTTTGGTTGTCGATGTGGCAGTATATCAAACCATAAGACTAAGGGAATAAAGTGAGTGATTTAGTTCCAATAACACTAGAGGATATTCTTGAAAGCTTATTATTAGCTGGTCCGTCTAAACCAATTAAATATCATCTAGGGAAAATCCTTTATAAAGGATTTTATACCCTTCGAAATGACTCATCAAACAGGAGGATTTTTCTTCTAACACTTTCAAATTGATATTATTTTTATTTCGCTTAACTTCAGCAAATAAAACT
>JBILDL010000107.1:0-7031 GCA_044352635.1 Saprospiraceae bacterium
CGGCACTCCCTTCCACAAAATGATTATTCATAAAACTGAATATCAATGTTTTGCCCTTATTTGTTACCACATATCCGCTGAGGCAATGATTATTAGATAGTGATCCAGTTTTAGCAAAAACAAAAGGCTTTCCCTGACCCTTGTAAGAACCTGAGATGGTACCAGATACCCCACCCGCGGGCAGTAAGCTAAAAAGTCTTTCTTGTGGCATCATTTTATGTAACTTTTTTAAAATAAAAACCATGTCCATCGGTGAAAAAAGATTGTACCTTGAAAGACCTGAGCCGTCTGCCCAAACTGGTTTTTGAGGTAAGTCAGAAAGTAAAGAATCTCTTGCATACCCAATAAATTTTTCTGGATCGAGATAACCAAACTGTTTATCTGAACATAAAATCAATAATTGTTCTCCTATAAAATTATCACTTTCTTGTAAAAAAAAACGATAGAGGGTATCTGGAATGGGGACCTTATAATTTATAAAAGAAAGGTTTTCCGTATTGAGTTTTATTTGAGAAACAGGTTGCTGAATATCCTCTCTAAAAACACCTAACACTGTTTCTACATCGGTACGAAAAGGAACAAGCAAATTAAAAGTGGTATCAAAAGCTACTTTATTGGCAAAAAATTTATTTTCAAATTCATCTCTGTATATTTTGGGTCTTTTCCCCTTATCTGAATCATCGAAAGTTAAATGATCCAACCAAAAACCGGGTGTGGTCAACCACTTACCCAAGCTATCTTTTTTAAATTGCACATAATTTCCATGTATAGGAATGGGGCTTCTTTCAACCTGGTAATAATAGGGATAATCTGCCCACGACCATCCTGAACCAAACCGATTCCCTTTCCAATTATCAATAGAGAGCTTTACCGGCAAATTTGATTCTTTCCACGGCTCCGGTTGTTCCACAGACAAAAAAGCCGGGTGCCGCCACATTGGATTTCCCGTCCCCTGAATCACGAGTTGTCCCTCTTTTTCAGCTACTCGCCAAACATTCAAACTATCTCCCAATACCTTTAACGCAGCGTAAAGGGTAACTAATTTAACATTAGAAGCGGGTGTAAAATGTTTGTCTGCCTCTCTTTTTAATAAAATTTCCCCTGATTCTGCATCTTCAATCATTAATCCACTAAAATGCTGATTAAAAACTAAAGAATTATGAACCAGATTATCTAATTCTTTTACCTGCCTTTTATGTGCTTTTTGACCAGAAACGGAAGCAATACATAAAAAAGAAATAACTATAATCCCTGAAAAAGAAACATAGATTTTTGTCATTATGATTTATTTTTTCTAAAAAATTTGATTTGAAAGGGTTTCAAATCTTTACTAATTCGTACTTTTCAGCTAAGTTAAAAAAAATACCCTTGAAAATGTCATTCCTCAAATACACCTCCATCATTTTTCTGTCATTCATCGTTTCAAACGCAGTGTTTGGTCAGATAAACAACAATGATTCTTATCAGGTTGCCCTACAACAAATAAGATTGACCTCTAATGAAAAATCAATTATTCCATTTAAAAAACTGGAGCAATTATCTATTACACACCTGGTATTGGGCACGCCTCAAGTTCAAACCAACGTTTTTAGTGAGCAATTAGATAAATATACCTCTGTTAGTCATTACCAGCTACCTTTTCAAGATGATTTTAAAAATCTTGAAATCTGGTTAAAATCCAGAAAATCTGCCGGTGATAATGCCTTTATTATCGAAATCTGGACTGATGAAGATTTTAAATCAGACAAATTAAATCAAATAAAAACATTATTTGAAGGCATTCCTGTAGTTCTTGTAAACTTCGAGACAAAATATTTTGACCGTAAGGATGATACTGGAAATGCTCTGAAATTTGACATTCAAACCCTTTCCGGTTACTGGCACCAATCTTTATCGGCACAACTTATATTTGGAGGGGTAAGCATAGAAGATGGTAAGGAAGCGAAGGGCGTCCGACTTGGATATTCACCCATAGCCAGTGTTGGCATGAATTCAAATATCCTACATGACAGCATTAAGTCTATCATAGAACAAGGTATTGCGGCTAAAGCATTTCCTGGTGCTCAGGTGCTCGTGGCAAAAAAGGGTAAAATTGTTTATCATGAGGCATTCGGCAAACATACTTATGAAGGGGAACAAATTCTATCTACCAATGACATTTACGATATGGCCTCTGTTACTAAAGTTAGTAGTGGCCTTGCTGCGTTAATGAAATGGTATGGCGAAGACAAATTAAATTTAGATGCTCCATTAAGCACTTATTTGCCGGAAGCAAAAGGAACCAACAAAGCAGATCTAAAGATGAGGGATATACTTACTCATCAAGCCAGATTAAGGGCCTGGATTCCCTTTTGGAAAGGAACTTTGGTGGGAAATAGCAGGAACCCATGGCAAAAAAACTGGAACAATAATCGAAATAATGATTACAGATTTAAGGCGAAAACATTCAGATTGCAAGCATCAAAAAATTATTCAATCGAAGTTCCTGGCGGCTTATGGTTACATAAAAATTATCCTGATAAAATATCCTCGTATATTTTCAAATCTCCCCTTAATGCTAAACCTGGATATGTTTATTCCGATTTCTTTTTCATACTCATGCCGAGATTAGTGAAGGCGCAGACGGGGCAAGAATTTGAAAGTTATATTAAAACCCAATTTTATAAACCATTGGGTGCTAATACCTTAACTTGGAACCCATTGCGATTTTTTGATACCACTCGAATGGTGCCAACTGAAAGAGATACTTTTTTTAGAATGACTCTCTTACAGGGAAATGTGCACGACGAAGGTGCCGGTATGTTAAACGGTATTTCAGGACATGCGGGCTTATTTGGTTCCGCCAATGACTTAGCTAAATTAATGCAATTATACCTTAATAAAGGTGTTTATGGTGGAGAAAGACTCATCGGTGAAAAAGCTTTTGATGAGTTTACCCGCTGTCAATTCTGCCCTGATAATTATCGGGGGGTAGGCTTTGACAAACCATTGGTTCAATATATTCCAGGTAAAAGTTCCATAGCCAAAGATGCTTCTCCAGAAAGCTACGGTCATAGCGGTTATACAGGTACCTTTGTTTGGATAGACCCAAAAGAAGAACTTATTTACATTTTCTTATCCAACCGAGTGTATCCTACCAGAGAAAGCAGGGCCATTTACGATTTGAATATCAGACCGCGTATCCAACAATCTATTTATGACGCTTTGAAAAATTAAAATCAATTTTTGACAGGTTCAAAAAGATTTATTCTTACACCCGATTGAAAAGATACTGTTGAAATACGGTCATTGTAGGGACCTATACCTTTACTTATGTGTCCCACAAAAGATTGATAACTCGATTGAATGAAAATACTGGTTCTTGGTGAAACCATCTTTTCAGCGCCAACTCCCATGTCCATAGATAAATAAACATTATCGATAAGTGTTCCTCCCTGCATTAATCCTTCTTCCAGATTTTGATAAATACTATTACTTTTACCTGTTAAAGCAACTGTTGAAGGAAAAAATCCTGGGTGTACAATAAAGTAATTGGCGGAGAGAGTGACTTGAGCCGTAGCACCCAATGTGGCATAAATACGCCAATTTTCTTTATGAACAATATTGAAGCGGGTAAATACCGGAATTTGTAAAAAATTTAGCTGAATTTTCTTTAACTGCTCAGTAGTATATCCATCCCTTAGACTGCCTTGGATAAAGGTAACCGAAGGTGCATTGTACTCTTTATGGGCATAAATGAATCCAAAACCAGTTTCTAAGCGTTTTGCTCCCTCACTTAGCAAGAAACCAAGATGAAAACCTGATGAATTTCTGGTGGTTTCAGGTACTTTAAATCTTGGGTAGGCCGGGGTAAAAACATTATCACCGTCTAATCCTGCTAATAAGGTTAAATGCCATTTTCCAAAGTCAAGTATATTATTAACATAAATTTTTCTTGTACTAATGGGAATATGTCTTGATGCTAAGGTAGGAATTTGACTTATTTCCGAAAAAGATTTAGAATAAACGGGTACTGTTGCCGTTTTAAGAACCGACGCAGGCAAACTCGGAATAGGTTCAATTTCTAACAGAAATTTTTTGGGTAGTAGTTTATCCCCCCCCTCATCAGATTGATTATCTGATAACCTAGATAATATTCCAGCTGTCTGAGAACTATGGCTTTTGTTTTGAATGCTATTTTCTACTATGTTAATTACATTGGATGAAGAGGAACTTTTATCAACCGATACTTTAGTTCTATTTTCAATATTTACCGATTGGGAGGCAGGTACCTGCCGAATGACTCCTATATGCAAACACGTAAAGAACAATAAAACGGCCATGGTAACTTCCATGGCTTTAAACCATATAATCTTATTTTCATTGCTTTTGATAAGGGAATAATAGGAATGAAAATGAGCCCAGGCGTGACCTTCATTTGTAGGGAAAATGAATTGATTTAATTTTTCATGAATGGTTTGGTCAAATTTTTTTTCCTCAGCGGTCTGATCGTCCAATAAAGCGTCTTTCCATTTTTCAGAAAAATTTTTCCATGCATCTTTTGGAACCTTCGTTTCCAGAGATTCCAGTTTATCCTTCAAAAGTTGGTCCATTTTTTCCTCTTCCATCATTACCCCTGCTTCAATAAAATGTTTTGTAATTTGAGTCTTGCCTTCACCAAATTTGATCTGGACGTACTTTCATTAACATCAAGTAATTGGCTAATTTCTTTATGCGAATAACCTTCAATAACATATAAATTAAAAACAGCGCGATAGGAGGGAGAAAGTTGCTGTACGGCATCTAAAATTTCCAATTCTGAAAAACGGCTCACTGCATCCGCATCAAAGCTGGCTATATGACTTGCCTCGTCCATATCAGAAGTCCTCCTGCGCATATTTGACCTATAATAATCAATAGAAGTATTAATCATTATTCGTCTAATCCAGGAAACCAAAGAAGTACCTGGCTGAAAAGAATGAATATTCCTTAATATTTTGATAAAACCCTCGTGCATTATGTCGAGAGCATCATTTTCATTATTCGCGTATCGCATACAAACGCCCATCATGCGCGCATAATACTCTTCATAAAGGGCTTGTTGCGCCCATTTTTCTCTGCGTATGCAAGCTAAAACCACATTTTGTTCAGCATCCCAACTACCAGGAATTACTAATTCCATAAAATACGATTGAAAAATTGAATCAAGGCTAACAAGTTACTCTGTTATTTATAAAAACACCAATTAATTGGCGTAATTTTTTAGCAGTACTTCATTTTCCGCATCTAGCCGTTTAAAAAAATGAATAATTTGTTCAATTAAATATCTTTCCTGGGCTTCAGGGCCTTCCACCGGACTTTTTGTTACCCGGTCGTAATGTGGCCATCCATCTGCATCTCTTCCTTTAAACACATAAATTCCCTGTTGACTCAATAACTCACAAATAGCAATATGCATTAAATCTTGCTTTTCTTCCTTTGTATATGTCTTTTGCCACCGACCTAATATTTGAATCCCTACCAGCAACAAAACGGCATTGAGATCGGGAAGTTCCGGCTTCTTGAAAGCATCTTTTATTTGATTTCTAATGCGTAGCCACTCAAAATTTATTTCCCATTCTTCCATATTAGTTGTTGTAATTTAGATTTGGAGAAAGCCATCTTTCAATAATCTCCAAAGACATATTTTTTCTTTCTGCATAATTTTCTACCTGGTCTTTAGATATCTGACCCACGCCAAAATAAGTAGAGGCAGGATTTGAAAAATACCAACCGCTTACTGAGGCAGCGGGATACATGGCAAAACTTTCGGTCAAAATAATACCCGTTCTTTTTTCCACTTCAAGCAGTTCCCACAATTTCTCCTTTTCAGTATGATCCGGGCAGGCAGGATAACCAGGAGCTGGTCTGATACCCTGAAAATCTTCTTTTAATAAATCGATAGCAGAATAATTTTCATCTTTAGCATACGCCCAGGTATCCATTCTTACCCATTCGTGTAATTTTTCAGCCAGGGCTTCTGCCAATCTATCCGCCAATGCTTTAAGTAAAATAGATTGATAATCATCTAAATTCTCCAGAAAATAGGCATCCATTTTCTCGATATTAAAGCCTGCTGAAACGGCAAAAGAGCCTATAAAATCGGATTTTCCTACTGGAGCAATGAAGTCGGAAAGTGATCTATTAGGTTGTCCAGGTGCTTTTTTAAGTTGTTGCCTTAAGCACTGCAATCGCATTTTTTCAGTGGTTCTCTCTTCGTCGACGTAGATAATAATATCATCTTCCGTCCCTTGATTCGCAGGAAAAATGCCCCAAACGGCTCTGGCCTCCAGCCATTTTTCATCCACTATCTTTTTGAGCATAGCATTTGCTTCGACAAAAAGTTTAGTTGCTTCCTCCCCTACGACAGCATCTGTGAGAATATCGGGATATTTACCCGCCAGTTCCCAAGAACTAAAGAAGGGTGTCCAATCGATATAAGGTACTAATTCTTCCAGTGGAAAAGGAATTTTTTCCTGAATTCCAATCTTGTCAGGCACCGGAGGCGTGTAAGTGGACCAATCCATGGTCCATTTATTTTTCCTGGCTTCTGCAATAGGTAGAAATTGTTTTACCTGTTCTCTCCCTACTCTTTGCTCCCTAATTCGATTATTTTCAGCTCTGACATCTAAAATGAAATTACTGCTAACATCTCCTTGTTCGCTAAGTAAATTACTCACTACGCCCACAGCACGAGACGCGTCTAATACATGGACTACAGGGCCTTTATATTTCGGCTCTATTTTTACGGCAGTATGGGTTCGACTGGTTGTAGCACCACCGATCAATAAAGGAATAGTAAATCCAAGACGCTGCATTTCACTGGCAAGATGAACCATTTCATCTAAGGATGGCGTAATCAGACCTGATAATCCAATAACATCCACTTTTTCCTCTTTTGCTCTTTGCAGAATTTTATCAGCGGGCACCATAACCCCAAGATCTACAATATCATAATCGTTACAACCGAGAACAACGCCAACAATATTTTTACCAATATCATGCACATCTCC
>JBILDL010000108.1:0-6968 GCA_044352635.1 Saprospiraceae bacterium
CGGGTCGTGATGTCAGTTTGTTTGATTTGACTTGCGCTTATACGACTTCTGTAGTGAAAAATACCATCCCCGTGTGTCAATCGGGTGAGAAAGTATTGGTTCAGGTAGAAATTTGGGATTGGTGTACGGGTAATCGTTTTAAAGATACCATGATGATTAAAGCATACGATATCGAAAAACCAGTTATTACAACGCTCAAAGATACCGTGGATATATCAACAAGTACGACCTCCTGTGTAGCGGAATTAAACGTAGATACTACCAATTTAGCGTTTTTATGGGGAATGAAAATTACAGATAATTGTGCTACAAAATTAACTTTTGGTTACAGGATTCAATCTTTAGACAGAGTTACCAATGGCTTTCCTCAACCCAGTACTACCTGGTTTGATGGTGTTTATCCGGCCGTTACCAGAAATGGTAAAATCTTTTATACAGGCATTACTTATGGAAGACATCGCCTGATTTTGGATGTATATGACAATTGTCAAAATTTTACGCGTGATACCTTTTATTTTAATGTCGTGGACAGGGTGCCTCCTACCATGATTTGCGATAATCAGTTAAATGTTACCCTTACCACACCTTCAGGAAGTAGTTACTATGATGGAGATAATGCTGGATTATCGTATGCCAGAA
The DNA here is from genome assembly GCA_044352635.1 of Saprospiraceae bacterium. Taxonomy (GTDB): domain Bacteria; phylum Bacteroidota; class Bacteroidia; order Chitinophagales; family Saprospiraceae; genus BJGN01. Next base: position 640 of record JBILDL010000108.1, read on the forward strand.
TTTCAGTAAGTGATATAAATGAGGGGTCTCGGGATAATTGTACTGTGGCTCAATTAAAGGTGAGGAGGACAGTAAAGGCAGATTGCCTGGATAATTTTCTTACCAATACGAAGTACGATTTAGATTTAGACGGGGATATAAGAGAACATTTCACCTTGATTACAACAGGCGATATGGCGGGTAATTACTACACGCCTTTGGTCGATTTTGCCGAGTTCTTTTGTTGTGACGTTTTTAATCCTGTTATGGTTGAATTACACGGGACTGATATACAGGGTAATACCTCTTTTTGCTGGATGATGTTAAATATAGAAGACAAGACTACTCCGTTCTGTCAGGCGCCTGCAGAATCTTTCTTTTATTGTAATAAACCTGAAGATCGTTTTATACTCTATAACGTTCAAGCGGCCAATGCACGTTTTGGAACACCTATTATTGGTGGATTGGAATGTTCTGGAACGGTGGAGTATTCACTGGATTCAAGTTTGACCTGTGGCGCTGGTTTCTATATCAGAAAATGGGTGGCTGTTAAGACCGTAAAGGGGCAGGTTGTTCGTACCAATCTTTGTACGCAACGAGTCCGGGTATTACCTGTTCACGAATATGATATTTTGTTACCCGCTGACATCAATTTAAATTGTCAGGTTCCTATGACTATTCCTGTAATGGAAACCTATGAGGTTGCCTGCGATATTTTAGCTGTGAACCTGTCCATCACAAAATTTGCTGCGGATAGTTCTGAGACGAATGTTTGCTCCAAAGAATATAGAACCTATACCGTAATTAATTGGTGTGAATTAGGTGAATGGGCCAGTTCATGCCCCAATACCTTAGATCCGGCCAAATTTACGCAAGTTATTCCGCGGCAATGGGACCAAAACAGGGATGGAGATTTTTCTGATCAATATGATGTCGCGGAAGGGTCTGGATATTTTTTGCTTGTCAGGGACAGGGAATTGAATAATACCACCTTCACTAGAGGTACGAGCCCAGGAACGAATGGGGTAGAAGAATTTTTTATTTCAAAGGACAGAGTACCAACTAATTATTCTGCCTTTAACTACAGGGAAAGAATTTTCCCCGCCACTCAGGATAACTCACCCAGACCATTGGGTACGCCTTTTGTATTTAAAAATGATAACAAATCGTGCTTTCTTCCTAATCCAATTTGGCCAACCTTTACCAGAGATTCCACGCCGGCATTTTCTTACCAATACACGCAGATAGTTAAAATATTTGACGCCACGCCGCCTATTGTAACTGTGCCTGTGCCAGATACTTTTCCCACTTTTCCCAATACCTGTTTGGCAAATATTGATGTACGTTTTAAAGCGGCTGATTTGTGTCCAAGTAACCTAACTATTACGGCTATCAGTGTGGCTCTAAATCAGGGAACGGCAGTGGCTGCTCCTATCACCTTCCAATCGGATTGGACTTTAGCGGCAAATACAAGTATGACTACCGATTCTTTGGCAACGGGTAGTGTGAAATTGAAAAATTTGCCTGAAGGAAAACATGACTTACTGGTGTCAGTGAGAGATGGTTGTGGAAATGTTGCGCTCAGCAGGATCCCTTTCGTTGTTGCCGATAAAATAGCTACCACACCACTATGTTTAAATGGAGTAGTAACTGGTTTAATGCCAGGTCTGAATGGGGAGGGTATGATGGTTGTCTGGGCTTCAGATTTCATAAGTGCTGCTGTGTTTGATTGCAACGGCCAGGGAGCTGTCAATGCCCAAAATAACAAGCAAAGTCAAATTACTCATTATTCAATCAATAGGGTAGGTGAGCCTTTTAATAGAGATACTAAAGATATTATGCTAACGTGTTCAGACACAGTTGGTTTGGTGTTTGTTGAAATTCATGCCTGGGATAATAAAGGAAATCATAGTTTTTGTACCACCTATATTAATGTGGAGGACAATATAAATATTTGTAAGGGTAGTGGATCTGCCTCGATTTCAGGGATTATCAGCAATGAAAATCAAGCGCGGCTTGAAGGCGTTTCTGTGAGACTATCTGGTACTTCTACCGGGTCAGTGAATACCGCCATCGATGGAAGATATTCCATTCCATCGCTGACCTTGAATAGGAATTATACCGTTAAGCCTTCTCTTAACAGAGGATTTTTAAATGGGATAACCACTTTTGATTTGGTACTGATAAGCAAGCATATTTTAAATGTACAGCCATTTGATTCTCCTTATAAAATTATAGCAGCCGATGTAAATAATTCTAAAACATTAAGCACCATAGATTTAATTCAGTTAAGAAAGTTGATTCTCGGAGTTGATTTATCTTTCCAGTCGAATGAAAGCTGGCGTTTTGTTAGCTCTTCTTTTGTTTTTCCAGATCCAAATAATCCTTGGAGAACAGCTTTTCCTGAAGAGGTTTCTTTCAATCCTATTGATGGGCACAAAAGGGCTGATTTCATAGGTATTAAAATCGGAGATGTAAATGGTTCAGCACAAATTAATGGTCCGGTGGCTCCCGGGATAAGAAGTGTGGAGGAAACAGGTACCTGGCATTTGTTTTTAGAAAATGAATTTTTTGAAGCAGGTCAGTTAGTTGAAATTCCAATTTTACTTAAAAATACAAAGGGCCTCGAGGGATTCCAATTTGCTTTGCAATTCGATGACGAAGTATTTGATTGGGTTGAAATGAAACAAGGTGCGGCTTCGACAGAATTTTTTGGGATTTTCCCTCAGGATGGTCTGGTAACAGCTAGCTGGAATGGTAGCACAGCCGATACCGCTTTAACCACCATGGTACTAAAATCTAAAAAAGATGGTTTTACAAAAGATGCCATTTCTTTAAATACCAGATTTATGTCGCCAGAGGCATATATAAATAATGGTTTGTTGCGTTTAGAGTTAGATTGGTTAGAAAAAAGTAAATCGATTGATTTTACGGAGGTGAAGCAAAATTTCCCAAATCCTTTTACTGAATCTACCAGTGTATGGTTTCAAATCCCTTCTCAAAGTTTGGTGAAATGGAATATTACCGATGTTACAGGCAGGCTGATAAGGCAGTCAAGTCAATGGTTTAGTGGTGGGGAGCATGTGCTGGATTTTGAAAAAAATACCTTTCATTCTTCCGGTATTTATTATTTTACCATAGAATCTGCAGAGTATAAAAGAACGCTTAAAATGGTCAAGTTTGATTGACACACAATCGGTCATATTTTTTAACTTATTTCCTTAATTTTGTATTGGTTTAGGTTCATTGTGTTAAATTAAAATTTCGAAAATGAGTAAGTTGTTATCTGTGTATGTTGGTTTATTATTGAGTCTTGTAGGTCTGAATCATATCGTGGCGCAGAATGTTTCATATTGGGCGCCGAAAGATTCAATTATGTCAAATGTTGATGTGTATAAAGCTGATATTCAAGTAAGTAATTTCAAGTTTATTGTGGGTACACAATTTAACGTGGCCTGGGATTCAACGCTACTTGTTTTAGATAGTGTCGGAAATTTTGGGTTACCACTAAAATTAGATGATCATTTTGGCTTGGTTTCAAAATCGAAAGGGGTTCTTAGCTTCCAGTGGTTTGACGAGTCGTTGAAAGGGGTGACATTGCCCGATAAAAAATCTATTTTTTCTCTGTATTTTAAGGTGAAAGGTTTAAGAGGTCTCAAATCTCCAATTACTTTCGTTGACACACCTACCAATATAAGAGAAACGGCTGATAGCTCTTACAAAGCGGTGACTGCATTCTATGTAGATGGTTTCGTAGTTTTAAAAATGGGGGCAACTTCTTCCGCAGCAGGCATTGATTCAGACCAGTTAAGGATAGATAAAGTTTATCCCAATCCAGTGTCCTCTGGTGAAGTTTCGGTTAACTGGTTTTCGTCTGTTCCAGGTACAGTAGAATATACCCTAACTGACGTAAAAGGGAGTGTAATTAAAAGATGGTTAAATAAAATTGGATCTGGAGTTCAATTTTTACAAATACCTGTTTCTGATTTTCCAGCAAGAGGCTACTATAACTTGCAAATTAAACAAGGTAGTTTTCAGTCAAATCAACAAATCATATATATGCCAGCAAATTGATGCTTTCTTGCTGCATTTTTATTTAAGCATTCATTCCAAAACCGATTTTTATGAAGTTAACAATTAGCCGGGTTCTTATTTTTGGGCTTTTAATTTTCAGTCATTTCTTAAACGCGCAAACGTTAAACATAGCTATTAAAGATACTACAGTGGCTAAAGGGGCTGCTTTTTGTTCAAATGTGACGGTAACTAATTTCACCAGTTTAATTGGCGTTCAGTTATCGTTAAATTATAATCCTCAGAAATTAACCTACAGCAGAGTGCAGGGTTTTAATCCGGCAGCATCAGGTTTGTCTGGTGCTTTTAATAATGTTGTGGCACCTGACGGTAAATCTGCTAAGCTAAATATGGCGTGGTTCGATGACCAATTAAAGGGAATCACCATACCTGCTGCAAGTACCTTGTTTCAAGTTTGCTTTACCGCGGTGAATGCTGATGCACAAGACACAATTAGGGTTAATAATATTGAAATCATAAATCTATCAGAGGCTTTGGTTCCCAGTTCAGTAAATGCTCCAGTTATTATCATTGGGGCAGGTGGAACTGGTGGAGGAAGCACTGGAGGTGGTGGTAGTACGGGCGGTGGTAGCACAGGCGGTGGAAGTACAGGAGGGGGTACAACGGGTAATGTGGGTAACTTAATATTGGACATCGAAGATAAATCAGTAGCGAAAGGGGAAAGTTTTTGCTTGAATGTGAATACTCAAAACTTTACTAAAATAGCTGGTATGGAGTTTACCATGAATTATAATTCCAGCTTGTTAACCTTCACCTCATTGAGAAATTTTCAGGTTCCAGGTCTTGATACCGTACAATTTGGTATGCCTGGACGTGGTACAAATCCATTGGGAAAAATTAAATGTTCCTGGTTTGATAATGAAGCAAAAGGAGTAACCCTGGCAGATAATCTTTCGATCTTTCAGGTTTGTTTCGCAGCCAGACAAACAGATGGAACAACCAATATTACTTTCGATGCAATTGCAGAAATTATAGATTCAAGTAACAAGGAAGTTGTTTTTGAAGGCAGACAAGGTCAGATTACAGTAGGTGCAGGTGGGGCAACTTCTTCTGATAATTTTAAGGTTTTAGTGGGAAATGCCTCTGTTGGATTTGGCTCCGAAGTTTGTGTTCCTGTTACTATAGAAGGGTTTAAAGATATTATTGGCTTACAATTTAGAATGAATTACGATTCAACTAAATTACTGTTCAAATCAGTACGGAATTTTAATAGTACTTTGTCTCCCGGTGGTTTTGAAGAATCAGCGATAGGAAAACCAGGAGATGGTTTAAACAGACCTGGCTCACTTATTTTAGGATGGTTTGACAGTAGAGGCCAAAAGACGACGCTGGCTGATGGAGCTACGCTGTTTGAATTATGTTTTACAGCTAGAGATTCTTCTGGTAATACTTCTATTTCCATACCAACAACAGGTGAAATTATCAATGCTTCAGACTTACTTCTTCCTTATACCACGCAATCGGGTACGATTACCCTTGGTAAACCAGGGACTGGTGGAGGTTCAGTAAACGGGCCTACTTTTAAGGTCACTGGTGGAGCCGTTGAAGCTAATGAACCTATTTGCATTGATATTAGCACTACAGGATTTAATAGAATTTCAGCGACTCAGTTTACACTAACTTATGACGCCGCTCAATTACGCTTTGACTCGGTTACCCGTTTCGGACTTCAAGGTTTAAATATTAATTCTTTTGGTTTACCTGGACAAGGATCCAATGTAGCTGGAAATATTAGGATGTCATGGACTAGCTCAGATATAAAAGGTATTTCAGTGGCCAATAATACAATTCTATTTAAAGCTTGTTTTACCGCACAAGGATCAGGTCCAGTACCAATTCGCTTTAATAAGAGCAATTTTGAAGTTCTTGATAGCGTGCAAAAGAAACTTACGCCTGGATTTACTGACGGGGAGGTATTTATAGAAGGATTAGTGAATACAACAGATTTTACCGTTAAAGTTGGCGATGCAACTGGAGTTGTTGGCGATAAAGTTTGTATGCCTGTTTCAGTATTAAATTTTAAGGATATTCTTGGTCTGGAATTTAGTCTGGCTTATGATCCTATAAGACTAAAATTTGATACCCTGTCCGATTTTAATCTTGCCGGTTTAAATGAATCACAGTTTGGTTTACCAGGTACAGGAACTAATCTTCCTGGAAAAATTAAACTTTCATGGTTAGACCCCAATGTTGCGGGGGTATCTATGCCAAACAATACAGTGATATTTAATTTATGCTTTACTATTTTAAGTGAAAAT
>JBILDL010000109.1:0-6961 GCA_044352635.1 Saprospiraceae bacterium
CTATACGCCATTGACTGAAAGTCATTAACACGATAGCGGGTAGCGGAAATATAGGCCGTACCCGGCTGATGTGGGGAAACCTCGATAGATTGAATCAGGCATTCCGGCAAACCTTGTGGGGTTACATTTTCCCAGGATTTACCTCCATTTCTTGTTACATGCACCAAACCACAATCGCTTCCTGCCCAGATAAGATCCTTTTCTGTAGAAGATTCAATTAAATAAAAGATAGTATTATAATTTTCTCCACCTGCCCCTTCGTTTGTGATAGGTCCACCACCGACCCCTTGTTTTTCTACCTCATTTCTTGTTAAATCAGGGCTAATTTCAGTCCAACTGATACCTCCATCGGTAGTTTTCAGCACTTTATTCGCCGCATGATAGATGGTATTATAGTCATGAGGAGAAGCTATAATAGGCGCATTCCAATTAAAACGGTATTTCATATCCTTTGGAGCAATGGCCAGATTTAAAGCTGGGTAAGCCATGATGTCCTTAACTTCCTGGTTTACCATATTTAACACCTCGATATACCCTTGGTAGCAACCACCAAAAATTTGGGTAGGATTATCGGGATTAAACGCGAGGAAAGCACTTTCACAACCTGGTCCGGAAGTCCAGTCCTTATCGGTGATACCTGAACCACTGGTTCTACTTTGGATCATTACGGAAGAATTATCCTGCTGCCCCCCATACACCCAATATGGAAAACGATTATCGGTATTCACTCTATAAAACTGAGCGGTTGGTTGATTTCCCTGAGCCGACCAGGTTTTTCCCGAATTAAAGCTAATTTCACCTCCACCATCATCAGCCAGCGCCAGATTTTCACTATTCTGTGGATTAATCCAAAGGTCATGCGTATCGCCATGTCCTACCCTTAACATTGAAAATGTTTTTCCTCCGTCTATAGAACGCATCGCAGGAGCATTTAGGACATAAACAATTTCAGGATTAGAGGGATCGGCATAAATTTCCATATAATACCAGGAACGGGCCGTAAGTGTTTGATCATTAGTCATTAATTTCCATGACTTTCCGGCATCATCACTTCGATAGACTCCAGCTTTTGATTTTTCAGCTTCCACAATAGCGTAAACGCGGGAAGGTTCAGCTCTTGAAACAGACAAGCCAATTTTACCCATCATAGAAGGAAGACCCTCTGCAGATTTGCTCCAGGATTCACCGCCATCCGTTGATTTCCATACGGAACAACCATTACCACCACTTTGAACCTGCCAGGGAAGGCGACGATGTTCCCAGGTAGCGGCATACATGATTCTGGGGTTTGAAAAATCAACGGTAAGGCTGGAAACGCCAGAATTCACATCTACATATAGTGTTTTTTTCCAGGTAACTCCTCCGTCCGTTGTTTTATAAACACCCCTTTCTTCTGAAGGACCGTGCAAAGCGCCCTGAGCAGCCACCCAAACAATATCAGGATTTTGTGGATGAATAATCACATCAGAAATATGTCTGGTATTCTCCAGGCCCATATTTTTCCAGGTTTTACCCTGGTCTGTTGATTTATACACGCCATCGCCAAAAGTAGTCATAACACCTCTTACGGCATGTTCCCCTGTACCAACATATATTACATTGGGATCACTTTCAGCAACGGCAATGTCTCCAATGGTGCTTGATGTAAAGAAACCGTCAGAAATATTAACCCAATTTAGTCCTGCGTCCTGCGTTTTCCAGACGCCACCGCCGGTATAGCCAACAAAATACAGTTGATTATTACCAGGAACGCCGGAAATACCATTCGCCCTGCCTCCGCGAAAAGGACCGATATTTCTCCATTTCAGCGACTGAAAATTTTTGGCATCTATCAATTTAGGTACGACTACCTCTGCATTGTTAGATTTAGATTTTTTTTGAGCAGATACGTTTAAGGTTAAAATCATTAAAAGTGCACTCAATAAAAGTTTCGTCAAGTTTTGCATAGTTGCTATTTCGATGAATAATGATGAAAAAATAAATTTCAACAAATTAAAACATCTAAATTTATAAATAACTAATCAAAAGAAGGCAAATCTTACCAATTTTCCCTCATTTTTGTTGCCTATGAAAAATAGTCCCAAATATTTACCCTTTTACCTTCTTGGTTCCATCCCCCGACCAATACTTCATGGACTATTAAACCTATTATTTATTCTTTTATACCCTATCATTTTCTATCGTAAAAAGGTGGTACAGGATAATTTACAGAAGGTATTCCCAAACCATACTTTAAAAAAGATTAAAGAAATACAAAAGGCCTTTTATCGTCAGTTTTTAAAAAACTTTGAAGATCTTATCCCTCTTTTAATCAAAAATAAAAAAGCCGTCAGTAGGTCGATAGTAGTTAAAAATATTGACCTCTTAAATGAGCTTACCCTATTAAATAGACCTGTCATCATAGTAACTGCACATTATGGAAGCTGGGAGAAAGCCTTTTCTGCCCTACCCATTTTTATAAATAAGCCTGTTGGTTTGGTATATACCCCAGTGAAAAGTAACTACTTTGGTGATTTACTTCTTCACATAAGAACACGATTCGGATTAAATTTAATCACACGCTATATATTTAAAGATCATATTGTCGCGCATTTAAATCAATCCTATTTTTATATTATGCCCTCCGACCAGCGCCCGGTTAACCCAAATAAATCTTTTTGGACTCCTTTTTTAGGTATAGAAACTCCCCTACTTTTTGGAGTTGAAAAAAATGCTGTACAATATAATTTACCTGTCCTCTATTTACATGTGAAAGATATGGGCCACCAATGCCACGTTAACTTTAGTTTAATATGTAAATATGGAAAAGAAACGGAGTATGGTTTTATTACTAAAAAGTATGCAGAACGCCTTGAAAAACAAATCGTCGATGACCCCACTCAGTGGTTGTGGAGTCATCGACGATGGAAGGAAATAGTATAATATTATTTTTTATTGCCCATTCAGGATTTTCATTTCAACCCTCTGATTTTTCTTTCGCCCTTCTGGCGTATCATTTGAAACCAAAGGATTTTTCTTTCCATACCCAAAAGCAGCAACTCTGGACTCGGGAATACCATTGCGAATAAAATAATTTGCCACAGATCGGGCTCTTTTAAGGGATATATCATCTGCATAATTATCAGATGCTACATTATTAGTATGCCCACCAAATTCTACATTAAGGGTTGGATAATCCTTTAAAAACTGTAAAACCTCCTGTAAAAGATTTTCTACGCCAGGTGGAATACTGATACTATCGGCCTGGAAAACTAATTTTTCGATTTGAATGATCTGCTCTGCCTTAAATGAATCGCGAGCCAAACCGGGAATAAGTCTTATTGGAATGGTTGCTGCGCTGGTATCTACACACCCCCTGACATCAGTTACGGTCACAGAATGATACCCTGCCGATAAATTTTGAGCGAACATCTGACTATTGCCATTGTCCCAAAGGATAACGAATGGAAAACTACCTCCATTTATGAGGAGGCTACTTTTGCCATTTTGCCCCTTTTCATCTGATGCACCTCTAATGAAAGTGGTATTAACTTCCAGTTTTGCAGGTTCAAACAATACTTTTTCGGCTGTGACTGATTTATTCTTACTATCTGTTACCGTCACGGAATATTTACCGGGAGATAAAGCTGAAATATTTGGATTGGTTGAACCATTGCTCCATTTTATGGAAAACGGTTTTTTACCCCCCACTAAATCCAAAGATAAGGCTCCGTTTTTATCACCAAAGCATGCAATTTCATTATCCGTTTTAACCATTAATGTCAATTCAGGCACTATTTCATCGAGTTCAAAAGAGGTGATTATTTCACATTGATTCGTATCTTTTATAGTTAATTTATGCGTTCCGCCAGAGAGAGCATTGGCATTTTCCCCCATTTCGCCGTTATCCCAAAGAATTGAATAAGGTGCCGTGCCACCAGAAACCGAAACGGTAACCTTACCATTTAAGCTATCCAGTGCGGGATTTTCTACTACATTAATCTGTCCTTTAATTACCTCTGGTTCAGTAAGTTCCAAGGAAGTGGAGATAGATTTACCCTGACTATCTGTTATAGAAGCGATATAATTACCCTTCTTTAGATTGATTAATTCAGTACCTGTTAATTCACTAAGGTTCCATTTAATGGTGTATGGCGGCTTGCCACCATTAATATTTAGCGTTGCAGATCCATTTTTATCATTTGCACATTTTAATGAATTGACAACTAAAATATTGGCATTGAAATCTTTAATATCTTCCGTTATAACAAAAGGTTTATTTACAACACATCCCTGATCATCGGTGATTGTTAGTTTTTGGTAACCCGGACCGAGTAAAAACGAGGAATCACCTGTTTCACCTGTGGACCAAACTTTTTTATAGGCACCTATACCACCGGAAATAGAAGCAGTGGCGACACCATCTTTGTTATTAACCGACGCTTGACTGATTATCTCCACATTGACAACAATGGCAGGTGGATTTTTCAATTCAATGGTTTGAAATTTAGTTTCGCCCAATTTATCTGTAATGGTAACGGCATAACTTCCTGCTCTGACATTTTCCAGGGTAGCATTCGATTTACCTGCTACACTCCAACTATATTTATAGGGAGGTTTACCGCCTTCCACCAAAGCCTCCAGGGAACCATTTTCAAAATCGTTACAAGAAACTTCCTTTAGGACTTTCAAATCGAGGCTAAGTGGAAGAATAATTTCCGACATTCTAAGCGATTTTTCAAGCTTACAGCCTTTTGCATCAACTACCGTAAAATCGTAATCCCCATCTGCGAGATTAGAAATTTCCTCTTTAACCTGGCCTTTATTCCAGGTAATCTTATAATCTCCATTACCCCCTGTAGCCAGAATTTTTGCTACGCCATCGGCATTATTTGTGGAGGCTGGTTTTATAATTTGCAGAATGAGATCAAGGGGTTCCGGCCCTTTTATTTCTTTCTTTAAGACAATAGATTGCAATTTTTCATCGGTCAAGGTTACTGTATAAATGCCAGCTGCGAGATTTTTTATAGATTGTTCTTTACTTCCCGTACTCCAATTGAAAACGAAAGGAGCCTTTCCGCCCTTAGGAACTACCTTTAGGACAGCATCGGCAAGATCGTGACAACTCAACCCTTTTTCCTCTTCAACTTCCCCCATTACGGCTACTAGCTCCTCTGGAACTTCCACTTGATGCACGAGGGTACAACCTTTGGCATCTGTCAGGGTAACCCTATGAAAACCTGCGGAAAGATTTGTTGCCAAAGAATCCATTTGGCCATTATCCCACTTATAGGTTACTGCGCCAATGGCATTTTCCACCATAACCACAGCGGAACCATCGTTTCCAAGACCGGAGGCAACCTTAAGCGGAGTACCAGTCGCCTTCATCAATATGGGAGAAGGTAATTCTATGGCTGCCTTGGCAGAAAGACCTTCGCTATCAGAAATGGTAACGGCGTAGATACCTCCAATCAATCCTGAAATAGTCGCACTATTGTCAGCGGGAACACTCCAATTAAACTGGTAAGGCGGTTTCCCCCCTTTGTAAACAAGCTTTAGGACGCCGCCTTTAGGATTTAAGCAATCTGGTGCGGTCACTATATCAAGTTTTACACCGATGGCCATTTGATTTTCGTTTACTTCAAAAGAGCCTACACCGAAACAATTTTTACTATCCACTACGGTTACGACATGGTTACCGCCAGAAAGTCCGCCCGTGGCATTTCCTGTTCGTCCATTGTCCCAGGAAACTGTATAAGGAGGTGTACCCCCGGAGACCGTTACTTTTGCCTGCCCGTCTGCATTACCAGGAGCACTTGTGGCAGTAAGCGCTTTGGCCTCTACTTTTAATCGGGTATCAGCTAAAGTTACCTCAGCACTTTGAGTTACACCATCTTCACTGGTAACTGTTACCCTGTAAGTACCTGGTCCCAGTCCAATGGGTGAATTCCCTTTTATGGTATCAGAGCTCCATTTATATTGAAATGGACCAACACCACCATTCACTTTCACCTGCAAGGCACCGTCCCATTTGCGACTATTACAGGAAATGGGATTAACCACCTGAATACCTACCGCGAGCATCTCTTTTTCCTGAATAACATACATGCCTTTATCTTCCGTACCAATCCATACTCTACCCTCCAGGTCGGTCTTTATTAACGTTGAAAACTGGGAAGTAAAATCTTTTTCAGGTCCGTACAGCACAAAAGAATCCAATTCAACCAAATATTGACTAATGATTTCCGAAGCAAGCCAGGCATTACCCTGTGCGTCAAGACCTATGGCCCTTAGATCGCCCTCAATACTTTCCTCAGGAACTAAAATTGGAAGCCATTCCCTTTTGCTGTTTAATGGACCAACCATATTATCACCGAGTATCCAGACTGATTTACCCTCGATAGAAATATCCTGAAAAGCAAAATCCTTTTCAATGATTTCATATTTCCCACTTTTACCAGTAAAAATGCCAAGGTCTGTCGCAACCCAAATTTTATTTGCATCATCAAAACGGATGATATTAATTTTATCAGATCTTAATTTTCCATTTTTAGCACTAAAATGCTGGATTATCTTTTTCTCCGACAAGTTCAATTGAAACAATCCACTGTTTAGTGTACCAATCCAAAGAGAACCGTCTTCCTTTTGAAGAGCCATGGTACTAATTTCGTCATCCCCTTGTAAAAAATCTTTCAAAAGACTATTTATCCATGGCATATCAATATAAACTTCACTATTTCCTCCTTTAAACTGAAGTAAAGAGGTAGTATTTGGAGGTAAAGTAATTTTTACCGCCTGGGAACTTCCCAAAATTCTATATAGATCTGATTTGTCCGTGATAATAATTTGATTATCAGCACCTATAAAAATATTTGAGATGGCAGCATTTGCAGGAATCCCCTTATTTTTGATAACACTCAAATTTGTTTGAGCCGATAGGCAGGAGCAAAAAACCAGGAAACTGCAAATGATAAAAATACGA
>JBILDL010000110.1:0-6945 GCA_044352635.1 Saprospiraceae bacterium
TCGATATGCGTTACATTATCTTTTAGGGGACTTTGCTGAAAATCCTTTAAGATGGCACTGTAATGCGTACCGTCCACCTCAATTTTCAAAATATGAAAATCAGGGGTATAGATGACAGATCTGACATCAAGTGGCTTCACAGAAAAATGAACTAAATTACCTGTGCCATAAATAACACAAGGAATACGGCCATCATTGCGAAGTGCTTTTGTAGCTTTCTTTCCTAAGGCTGCTCTTTTTTCGCCTTTTACTGCAATTACTTCCATTATAATATTTTTTAAAAATGAACGGCAAATATACTAAAAAATTAAAAATGTGGCACTTTTAATATTTTTCTGTCTTTTTATCTACGTAAAGGGCAGAAATAGATCTATGTTCATGCGTATTTCGTATAGCCCTGGAGAACAGTTTAGCTGACGAAAGTACTTTAATTTTAGGAGACGTGAATTGGAGGGGAATGGTATCACATACCAATAATTCGTCCAATTTCGACTTTTCAATATTTTTCAGGGCGTTTCCAGAAAGAACGGGATGTGTACAAATGGCACGTACTCTTTTGGCACCACCTTGCATCAATGCATCAGCTGCTTTACATAAAGTCCCTGCGGTATCAACGAGGTCATCAACGAGTATAACGTCACTGCCTTCCACATTTCCAATGACGGTCATGCCTGAAACTTCATTAGCTTTTTCTCTGTATTTGTCACAAATCACCAGGTCTCTCCCAAAATGCTTGGCGTAAGCTCTTGCCCTTTTTACACCACCAACATCGGGGCTGGCAAAAATTACATTGGATAAATCGGCTGATTCCTCGAGGTAAGAGAAAAATATGGCTTCACTTCTTAGGTGATCAACAGGGATATCAAAGAATCCTTGTATTTGATCCGCATGTAAATCCATGGTCATAATACGATCTACGCCAGCAGCCTGAAGTAAATTGGCAATTAATTTTGCTGAAATAGGCACCCTCGGTTTATCTTTTCGGTCTTGACGAGCATAGCCAAAATAAGGAATAACCGCTGAAATATATCCGGCAGAAGCTCTTTTGGCGGCATCAATCATGAGAAGAAGTTCCATCAGATTGTCCATTGGCTGGAAAGTAGATTGGATCAGGAATACATAAGCACCCCTAATAGATTCATTGTAAACGGGTTGCATTTCTCCGTCACTGAATCTGTTGACTTTTAAATCTCCGATACCCTGACCGTAATAATCTGCAATTTTTTCTGCCAGATATTTCGATTGAGTCCCAGAAAATAATTTTACTTCAACCATAAGAAAGTTTGAATAAGGTTATTGTCAAAAATAAGGGTTTATTTTTTTCTTTCTGTGACGAAATTCACCAAATCTTCTAATGAATTACGTGCGTCTGAGACTGGGAAGGTATATAAAATATCGAATGCTTTTTCTTGAAAAGACTTCATTTGGATCTCTGCATAATGAAGGCCACCTGATTGTTGAACAAAATGGACCACTTCATTTACCTTTTCAGGATTTTCACTATGATTTCGAATTAAGGAAAGAATGGAACGTTTGGTGGACCTGTCACAATGTGCCAATGCATATATGAGCGGGAGCGTCATTTTTTTTTCTTTAATATCGATACCCAGGGGTTTTCCGATATCATCGGCACCAAAATCCATTAAATCGTCCCGAATTTGGAAGGCCATGCCGATATTTTCACCAAAAAGCCTCATTTGCTCTACCTTTTCTATATCGGGAGTAACAGAAGCGGCACCTGCGCTACAGGCGGAGGCAATGAGAGAAGCGGTTTTTTGTCTTATAATATCGTAATAAACGGATTCAGCAATATCTAATCTTCTGGCTTTTTCAATTTGAAGCAATTCACCCTCACTCATTGATTTTACCGCCTGAGAAACAATTTCGAGCAATAGATACTCTTTATTTTTCACTGCCAGCAACATACCTTGCGAAAGGAGATAGTCACCCACAAGTACAGCAATTTTATTTTTCCAAAGCGCATTGATAGAAAAAAAACTCCTTCGTTGAAAGGAATCATCTACAACATCATCATGAACCAACGTAGCGGTATGTAACAACTCAATCATGGAAGCGGCGCGAAAGGTAGCTTCTGATATTTCTCCACAAATCTTTGCGGAAAGGAAAACAAACATGGGTCTGACTTGCTTTCCTTTTCTTTTCACCAGATAAAAAGTGATTTTGTCAAGTAAGGGTACCTGACTTTCCATTGCCTTACGGAAATGACCCTCGAAGGCATTCAATGCTTCGTTTATAGGTTTTTTGATATTGTCTAATGATCGGCTCATCCCAAGGATTGGATAAATTTGCAACGAAGGTAGTAAATAAAAATCGTTTCAGGTAGTTCTGTTAAAATAGGTTCGGAAGAATTAAAAATGTCGGCAAAAAGATAATTCTTTTGTAATTTCGTGCTCAAATTAGTTTAAATCAATTTCCCAAAATTTACACAATGAACCATTCAGATCCAGTATTTGCATTGATTTCCAAAGAGTTAAATCGTCAAAGAGAAGGTATTGAATTAATAGCATCAGAGAATTTTACCAGTGAAGCGGTTATTCAAGCTACTGGGTCGTGTTTGACAAATAAATACGCGGAAGGTTATCCGGGTAAAAGATATTATGGTGGCTGTGAGGTTGTCGATGAAATTGAACAAATAGCCATAGAAAGGCTGTGTACACTATTTGGTGCTGAATATGCGAATGTCCAGCCTCATTCAGGTGCTCAGGCCAATGCTGCCGTATTTTTATCTGTTTTAGAACCGGGAGATGCCATTTTAGGATTTGATCTGGCCCACGGAGGGCATCTTTCCCATGGCTCGCCGGTAAATTATTCCGGAAAAGTTTATACACCGCATTTTTATGGGGTTGAGGCAGAAACAGGAAGAATAGACATGGACAAGGTTGCTGCCAAAGCGGAGGCTGTTCGTCCAAAACTAATCATTTGTGGTGCGTCGGCGTATTCCAGAGAATGGGATTATCGCCGTTTTCGTGAAATTGCTGATGCAGTAGGTGCTTTACTCCTAGCTGACATTGCTCACCCGGCCGGACTTATTGCTGCCGGAATTCTTGATAATCCTCTCCCTCATTGTCATATCGTTACTTCAACAACCCATAAAACATTGAGAGGTCCTCGCGGAGGTATCATCATGATGGGGCGAAATATGGATAATCCATGGGGACGTACTTTAAAAAATGGGACGGTTATTAAAATGTCCCAAATTTTAAATAGTGGTGTTTTCCCTGGTATGCAAGGCGGACCTTTGGAACACGTTATTGCCGCTAAAGCTATTGCATTTGGTGAAGCCTTACAACCTACTTTCAAAGATTATGGCAAACAGGTAATCGCTAATTCTCAAGCCATGGCGAATGCTTTTTTAGCAAAAGGGTATAAAATAATTTCAGGCGGAACAGACAACCATCTTATGCTGTTGGATCTTTCAGAAAAAGGTTTATCTGGTAAGTTAGCCGATGAAGTGCTTGGAAAAGCATCTATTACGGTCAATAAAAACATGGTGCCTTTTGATAAACTCTCCCCTATGGTTACTTCTGGCATCCGTATCGGAACAGCAGCTATAACCTCGCGCGGATTTAAAGAAAATGATGCTTTACAGGTGGTAGAATGGATCGATAGTATTCTTTCTCAGCCTGAAAATGATAAGATTATAACCATGGTAAAGGAAAATGTCCATACCTATATGAAACAGTTTCCTTTATATCCTTCGTTATAAAAAAAGGGAAGATGGTCAAATAAGTTTGGCCATCTTCCCTATATTTAAATTCAATTTATTTTAAGAACAAAGCAAATTCAACTCTTCTATTTAATTTTCTACCCTGCTCTGATTCATTCGTTGTTATCGGAGCTACTTCACCGAAACCCCTGAAAACTAATCTGGACGGATCTATACCTTTTCCAACTAAATAGTTTAAACAAGCCGCTGCTCTATTTTCTGAAAGCGCTTGATTGCTTGCCTGACTTCCTACATTGTCAGTAAATCCACTGATTAACATGGCGTAATCGGGGTAATCCTGAAGAACGTCAAGCACTTTGTTTAGCACGACATAAGATTCGTCAGTAAGTTTTGCGCTATTGGTGTAAAAAAGGACATTTTGGGTTACAAATTTCAAAATTTCCTTTGTTTCACTTCGAATAACAGGACAACCTCTGTTTTCCATTGAACCTGGTGTAACAGGGCAGCGGTCTTCTTTGTCCATAACGCCATCTCCATCGGTGTCAGGACAGCCCTTAAAGGTAGCTTTACCAGGAATATCAGGACATTCATCTTGTGTATTGGGTACACCGTCACCGTCGCGATCTATTTCTGTTCCCGAGGGACAACCCTGATTACTGGCTACACCGGCTTGTTCAGGACATTCGTCATCGGCATTAGGAATACCGTCACCGTCTGTGTCGGGGCAACCTCCGAAAATAACTAATCCTGCTTCGTTAGGACATTTATCCTCCAGGTCGGAAACACCATCGTCATCAGCATCGGGACATCCTCTTAGGATGCCTGCAACGTCTGGGCAACGATCAGCAGCGTCTGGGATGCCGTCTCCGTCTTTATCGGTGAAAGCAGGGTTATTAGCATTATCTTTTGAAGGAGATTTAGCAGGTTTTGGTTTGTATGGAAAACGATAAATCAGTTGAACATTTCCAAAATTATACCAGTCTTTATTATCCTTATCAGCTGATAAACTTATTCCGTCTATATAATCGGAAAAGGTTGGTCTAGCGCCCCATTCGAAGGCAAGCATTAGTCTTCTTGATATATCTAGCTTAGCACCGATACCAAAAGGAACGGTTACCATTGAATTAGTTCTTCTTGCCTGGATACTATCTTTTGTAATATTGGCTGCCGCACTGGGTATGTTATTTGGATACCTGGGGGTTGTCCAGCTCGAAGCTACGCCGGCACCTACGAAAATATAGGGTGAAAATATTTTGTTGAATCCGCCTTTTGAAGAGAATCTTTTAGCCCCCAGAAAATCCCATTCCAATAAAATGGAGCTTTCGAAAATGGTTGATTTAAAGGAAAATGAAGTAACGGGTTCATAAGAATCCAAAAGATTTGCCCCATTTCCAGAAATTCCGGTGTACATGGCCTGAAAACGTAGGGAGAACCTATTGCTTACATTGTTCCTGAGAAATAAAGCGCCACCAGGTTTGAAAGTGTTCAATTTTACACTTCCCAGAGATAACAAATCGCCAAGATAATAACCACCACCAAAGACAAGTCCTAGTTCCCATGGGTCAGGTTGTGTAGTAGAATCCTTTTTTACCGTCATTTCCAAAGTAGGCTTAGGAGGCGGGGGAATGCTGTCCTGAGCAAAAATTACCGTTGAAAATAAACAAAGAAACAGGGGAATTGTAATTATTTTATTCATCTTAATGAAGCTTAAAAACCTGAAAATGTAAAGGAATTGATTATATTATTCATGATTAATACAACCAATTTAGCGTATAAAATTAATATAAATCATTGATTATCCAATAAAATTTTTAAATATATGTTCGGTAAATATCTTTTGGCGAGATATATTAGTAATATTTATAATGTATTTGGTTACAAAAATAAACTTATTCAGGCAGGCATCATAAAACAAGAATGAGGAGTCTTAAAAGAAAATCGACAAAAATGTTTTTCACAAGTATCTCAATAAGTCTTTTGGCATTTATCTATTTAGGGCGGGGATATTTTTCGCAAACAAAGCGAAAGCACCAGTTCTAAAAAATTTCAGGCATCACTTCTTTTGCCTCGTATCCGGCTTCCTCAATGGCATCGATAAGTTTCTGTGCCAGCAAATCATCATTTCCCTGAGCAATTATTCTTTTATCCGGGTGATTTAAATCTACTTCCCAGGAAGTTAATTCTGTTATTTCATTTAAAAATCCTGTAATACTGCGAACACAATGACCACAATGAAGGTTTGAGTTCAATATAATTGTTTTCATAAGCTCTTATTTTTATTTCCAAATATAGCGGTATTATTGAAACTAAATTTTTATTATGGCGATAAGGTGGGTTAAAAGAGAAGATATTGATAAGGTTAAATGGAATAGTTGCGTTCATTATGCCTATAATGGTAATATTTTTGGATATGTTTGGTATTTAGATTTCATAGGTAAATCGTGGACTGCTTTGATTGAGGACGATTATCAGGCGGTTATGCCTTTAATTTATAGGCCTGGTTTGCATAAAATGGAAATCCACCAGCCTTCTTTTATAAGAGAACTAGGGATATTTAGTTACGCGCCACTCAATTCACATCGGGTAAAGTATTTTTTTGATGCTATACCTGAGGAATATCGTGTTATAAATATGCGGGTAAGTGAAGAATGTAAACCAACAGATATTCATGGATTTAAGGTAAGTGAAAAAACAAATCACGTACTCAGTTTATTGCAGTCTTATGAAAATCTGGCTGGTAGATATTCTCCTGTTTTTAGAAATGCGTTAGATAAGTCTATTACTAATGGTTTTAGGTCAGCAGAAAGCATTACGCCAGAAGAGTATGCTGCATTTTACGAAAAGAATGGGCAGGGAAATAAGAGGCAGCGTGAGAAAGACAAACATGCTTTATTGCGTATTATATATAATGCGTTACACAGAGGATGGGGGTTTTTGTCGGGTATTGCCGATGAAAAAGGAGAGCTTTTGGCGGCCGATTTTTACATCACTTCCCATAGTAGAATGATGTCTTTAGCTCCTGTTATTTCAAAAAATGGGGAGGCATCAGGCGCAGCGGCCATGCAATTTGATTTTCTTTTAAGGACCAATGCTGGAAAACCTTTGCTTTTTGATTTCAATGAAGACCAATCTTTTATTAATCCTACCCATGTTCACGCCATGCCCTATCCGTTTTATGACATTAAAAAGGATGTAAGAATCGCGGGTATCTGGTAAAGTATTAATCAGTGTTTTTTATTAGAATGGACAGTAAAGGG
>JBILDL010000111.1:0-6943 GCA_044352635.1 Saprospiraceae bacterium
TATAGAGCGTAACCACGGGGTGTATGTCGCAGCTAATCCTAAGGACTGATCTGAAAACACTAATTTTGATGCGTTGAAATGCATGGCATTTGGATCAGCAGATACGGCAATACCCGCATCGCCCATTGCTCCGGAACGCGCATCAGAAATAATCCTTAAAAAAGGAACGGCTGACACTACCGTGTTTGTACAAGGTGTACCGTCAAGATTATAATATCTGCCATCTTCGCCTTGATAACACTGTGCATTAACGAGTTGAATGCTAGCCAGTGTAAGACCGAGGATGACACCTCCTAGTTGGAAAAAATGCTTCATGTTTGAGAATCAGTTTTAGCTTATTAAGGCAAATATAATATATTTTTATTATTTGTTTGGATTAACATCAAAATGTTTGCCAAACTCACAATAATATGACGAAATAAAAAACTTTTTATTTTAGAATAACCAATTTTTCGAATTTACTTTCTCCCAATATGGGTTGGCTTGTGTTGTTACCTGTTGAAACAGAGATACGATATAAATAAATGCCACGGGCCAATGGGTCTCCAAATTCGTCGTTTCCATCCCATGAAATACAATCTCCAGCTTGTAAAGTTTCCGCACCTGTCCATAATGCCTCAATGGATTTTACTTTCTGACCAGTAATGGTATAAATATCGACTTTTACATCAAGAGGAATATTCCCCAAGCTATGATTAAATTGAAAACAGGTTCTATCCGTAAATGGATTAGGGTAATTTAGTACATTTTTTAAAGCAATACTTGCTGAATTACTTACTATAAATTGTAAGGTTTCTTCAGTGGCATTATTGGCAACATCCCATGCTTTTACAGAGAGTTTATGAGAACCTTCACTCAGTTTTTTAAATGGAAAACGCACTTCCCCTTGATTTGGAGCATCCAAAACGCCTGTGTAAAAATCATTTAAAACGTAAATTTCTTTGCTATTGTCATCTAAAATGGCTTCTATATCGTGTCCAATGCTATTTCCAACTACATTAATACCATTTTCGTCCATTAAATGTACAATGAGGACAGGGTCAGGGTGTGTAAGTCCTCCGTCCACAAAAGAGGTGCTATTTAAAAACAGATCAATTTCCGGGCCTTTATTATCTGTAATGGTGTTAGAAGAAGTACCCCCAATAAAAAACCTGTTAAAGTAACCGGCAGCATCTTCCATTTTATTTTCTGATAAAGAATAGTAACTTATTTTTCCATTACCAACTTGATAATTAATGTCTTTTGGTACAATGAACGAAAAACTGAACTTACCTTTGGATACGGATGCATTTCCTGAAAAAATGATATTTTTTTGTGTCAGGTATTCTACTTCATAACTACCATTATCCTGAGCTAAAGTTTTGGTTAACGTTGCTTTATCGAAAACACTTGGTTTAATAAACCCATTAAAATATTCAATAATATTTTCTCTGTCATCTACAATTTCTCCAGTTATCTGGACTCTTGATAACGCTCCCAAGGTATCAGGTTTATAATCGGCATTTATGGTCTGACTGTTTATGCTTGTTGTATTGACCTTTCTTAGGGGAATGGCTAATTTTTGTGAAGGATCTCCAATGAGGGTATATTTTCTCGAGTTAATAGTAATAAATGAACCACTTAAATTGTTTTTTGCTTCTTTTAAGGCTGCACCAATGGTTGAAATACCACCGTTTCTTCTTTTAAATAAAGATTGAAGTGTTTGGTCTGTCAATTCTGCATTTTGGTTGGCAAATACGGCTCTGGTGGTTGTTAATAAACCAATTGCACCTCCATTTGGATTTAAAAACGCTTCCTCTCCTGCTGAAACAAAGGCCGGATCATCATAAGCTGTAAATGAACAAGTTGCCGTTATAAAAAGAGGCATTTTAAATCTGTTTTGCCAGTTTAATATATCAGGAATAGATAATACCCTTTCCTGAGCCCAACCTTTAGGGCTTCCATGTCCCAAATAGGTTACCGTTAATGCACCACGGAAAATGGATTGATTGATACTCTCTGTTACCTCTGGAAATCGGTTACCTCCTGAAGTAGAAACTTGTGTGTAGGCATCCAAAAATATTTTTTCCAAATTTAAGGATGGTTGTTGTCGTTGAACTTTATCTGCTATTTCATTCGCATCGGCAAGATGTAAATTGCCGTCTTCATCATCGGCAACAAAAACCATTCTATTTCTCCATTGATCAAAAGCCTCTGGTTGTTTGTCGTACCGGATCAATTTATCAACAATTAATTCAGCTTCTTGTAAAGAACTAATGGGTAACCTTCCGACACTGACAAGGAGTCGTCCTGTCAAAGGATCTGCATTATCTGTTGTTTCTAAAATACCGAAATAGTCATCAGATGGAAACGCATATAATGGGTTATAAGCATCTCTTTGAAAAGTGGGAATAAAATTATTACCTAATTTATTTATGTTTTTATGATCATAAGATCCGTCGCCCATGAGTAATATATACTGTAATTGATTTCCCCTTTGGTAAATCATTCTTGCAAAGTTACGAATAGCCGTTGGATCGGGTTTCCCGCTACTGAATTCATTATAAATAGCTTCAACTGTGTGCACGGAAACCTTTAAATTACTATGTTTTATTCGATGTTCAGCAAGTCGCGTGGCCGCTTTTTCAAAGGCTGAAGGACAAATAATTACCATGTCAACTGAAGTAGAGGCATGAATATTTTGATTGGCGATTTTGGAAATAAAAACGGGTATGGGTAAAGTGTTGTCAGGTTTAAATGCAACAAATTTCTTTAACTTCCCTCCTGATATATAGGAAAATTTCATAGTGGCATTGCTTATATTTCCTTCTACAGCAGATATGTCAAAGGCTTTGGAAATATCCCAGATTTGAAAATCAGACGTTGTATTTTCTATACTAAATCCGGAAATATTTTCTTTAAGCGAATTCCAGTCACTTAAATAAAGAGGCGTGTTATTCCAACGATTGGTGCAACGGGTGTTAATTTCAACAAAATCGAGCCAACCCTGGCTCCCGTCGGAAGGTCCATTAGGGAATGGATAGTTAATGGTTAAATTAATTCTTTCATCACTCACATTAATTACTCCATTTAGTTCTGCCAGACGAACGTAGTCTTCAATATTAGCAAATTCACCATCAAGCCTGCTCACAGGTTGAGCCATGTTGCTGCGTAAGATTTTATCATTTATGGTCAGGTTAAAACTTGAAGATTCTAAAGAACGTACCACCATTGCGGCATTTACCTTCGTTGGAAAGGTCGGAATGATCCCGGGAAAAGCAAAAACATTATTATACTTGTATTCCCTTACATTCTTAAATAAGTCGCCATACCATTCATTTCCTGATCCTTCAGCAGATTCCCATGCTTCCAATAGATTAGTTTTCTCTTCTTCTAAAACATTATACTGATCTGATTCTTTTGAAAATTCGGGAGGATCATTTACTTTTTTTTGATTTATAATTCTTTTACCATTTTGTGGACTTACAATTAAATACAGAAACTGGGTGTTTGAATAAAAGTTATTTTGAAAAGTAAAGGATTGTTTTTCAGCATCTTCAATCCAGGAATTTGCACCTTCTGCATAAAATACAAGATAATCGTTTGCATCCCATTTGCCATCCTCCTCACCAAAAATTTTAATTGGGATTTCCTCTAAATCATCAATATTGGGAATGTTTACCGCAAAAGGAAGCATTCCGGGCTGTCCCGCATAGAGTTTAATTTGTCTTGGATCAATAGTTGCCGGGTCAAGTTTAAGTTGAGATCGAATAAAATCGGTTTTAATTTGATAAACACCTTTTTGCGGAATCGACAATTGAAAGATATTTCCAGATTTTAGTACGCTTTCTTGTTTAAAATTTGTATTTCTAAGGTTTGTTTCTGCCTTATTAAAAGGTAAAAATACTATCCTGGCACTTGTTATCTTATGCCATTGACCTGACTTTTTAAAAAGGGGTATAAGAATTATTTTAGCAATATAATTATTTCCTTCTTTTTCAATGGAAGCAGATAATTGTATTTCATTGAATTTTTCCTGTCCCTTTTCTTGCCAATAATTCCAGGAAATAGGTTCTGAAATAATTTCTTCTATACTTATTCGCCCATCATTTTTATCTGTGGGAATTACCGTTAAAAAAACAGGCAGACCCGGATGAGAGTCGTCATATAATGCACCCTTAAATTTCAATAATTCTATATTGGCTCTGTCAACAGTAATATTTTTACTTTGTAACCATTCCGGATTAAAAGGGATAGTTACAGACTGAGCCTTTATTTGCAAGACTGAAAAAGTTATTAAAAAAAAAACGATTCGTTTCATCATTGTTTTATCCATCTACATCGCAAAGATATGACCAAAATGTATTTAGCTGCCTTAAAACTTTTTTAAAAACTTATTATTTTATTTTCAAATAGCGGAGCAAATTATCTGTTTTTAGGTTATTTTTCGTTAATTATGCAAATAAAAGGATTTATGCGATCACATTTTTTTTATCGTTGGTTCTGGCTATCCTTAAGTTACAGTTTAGCCTCCACTTCGCTTATTGGGCAGGATCCTTTGTTTACTCAATATTTTTCTAATCCATTAACGGTTAATCCCGCTTTTTCAGGTGTTAATGAAGGTGTTCGAATTAACACTCAATTTAGAACAAACTGGGTAAATTGGCCGTCGCCTTATAAAACGGCTCAAATTTCTTTTGAAAATTATTCTCCTGCATTAAATAGTGGATTTGGGATCAGACTTTTGACTGATGATGCCGGTAATGGAGTATTGAGAACGCATCAGATTGCCGCAGTGTATGCATACCAATTACGTGTGAATAAAGAATGGTTTATAAGATTTGGATTGGAAGCGGGGGCCAATCAGGTTCAATTAAATTGGAGTAAATTATATTTTGAGGACCAAATTGATCCGTTTAAAGGTTTAAATCCTTCGCTCTCAGTGACTGAGAGCTCCCCCTCAACGTTAAGTAGGATGGAATTAGACCTTGGAACAGGTATTCTAATATTTAAAGATAATGGTTATGTGGGGTTAAGTTTGAAGCATTTAAATAGGTTCAATCAAACTTTTTTTAATACCAGTATTCTGGAAACGGGGCGCCCTATGACATTCAGTTTGCAGTCGGGCTTCGATTTTCCTGTTTCAGGCAGGGGTATCGGAAAAGGTCCGGTTTATTTATCTCCAATGTTACTTTATTTGTCAAGTAACCAAAGTAAAATTGTTCAATTAGGGAGTTCTTATCATCTTGGACAACTCATAACTGGCGTTTGGGCTCGTTTTGGTGGTATTCAGCCTATTGAAAGTATCGTTGGATTTGGATTTAAAAAAGGTATTTACAAAATATTATATACCGCAGAAATTCCTATAGATGGTAAAGGTTTACAACGAACTCTGGGTAGTCACGAAATTACTCTTTCATTAAGATTTTCAGAAGCTCAAAACTATATTTCAAAGAAATCAGCGCAAAAAACGCTAAATTGCTTTCGTTTTAATAACTAATTCCAAAAAAGGTTTGTTACTTTTGTTGTGTTTTATTTTTGAATAATTATTTTTTTTTAAAATAAATGGGTGTTTCTTGCCGTTAAGTTGAAAACCATGAATACATTGAATATAATGAATCGTTCATTTCTGTTAATTTTAGCCTGTGCTTCAGGCGTCCTCCTGACACCGTCTTGTAGTAAATCTTCAAAAACAGTGTCAGAAACTACTGGTTGGTCATATAATGATCCAAAATGGGGTGGTTACGAAAAAGTTGATTACAAAGGTCAAGACACCGGTCCTAATTTAGTGTTAGTCGAAGGAGGTACCTTTACAATGGGTCTTAGCCAGGAAGATGTAATGTACGAATGGAATGCTGTTCCAAGAAGAGTTACCGTTACTTCTTTTTATATGGATGAAACAGAGGTTTCTAACAGGGAATATCGTTTCTACACAGAATGGTTAGGAAGAACATTTGGTGGAACTTATCCTGAGGTCTTAGTGGATGCCTTGCCTGATACGCTGGTTTGGTTAGACGAATTGTCTTACAATGAGCCCATGGCTGAACAGTATTTCCGCTATCCTTCTTATGATGATTATCCTGTTGTTGGTGTGTCTCATGTGCAGGCCACTGAATTCTGTAAATGGAGAACAGACCGTGTTAACGAAACCAGGCTTATTCGTCAGGGAGTACTTAATCCTAATTTAGAACAAAAGGATCAAGATAATTTCAACACTGGTTCTTATCTCGTAGGTCAATATGAAGGAAATGTTCGTAAAAATGTAAAGGATTTAGCAACGGGTGAGTCAAGACCAGTAAGAATTGAAGACGGTATTTTATTACCTGGTTACAGACTTCCTACAGAGGCGGAATGGGAATATGCTGCTTATGCCTTGAAAGGTAATCTTATTCCAGGGGATGAAAATATATCAGCTGGTAGAACTTATTCATGGAGTGGAAATACCGTTAGGTATGGAAAAAGAGATAAGTACCAAGGTGCCATCTTAGCAAACTTCAAGAAAGGTTCAGGTGATTATATGGGTATAGCAGGTAAACTAAATGATAATGCTGCAGGTCCTGGTCCTGTCAGAGCTTATTTGCCAAATGATTTCGGTCTTTATAATATGTCTGGTAATGTAAACGAGTGGGTTATGGATGTTTATCGTCCTATGACCAGCAGTGCTTTGAGGGATGAGGAAAACCATGATTTAAATCCTTTCAGAGGAAGTAAATTTACAAAAATGGTGAAGGACGAAGATGGTCGTCCTGTTGAGAAGGATAGTATGGGTAGATTGCGCTATGAATTTTATACTAAAGAGGAACTGGCAAACAGGACCAATGTCAGAACAAATGATGCTACCAATTACAGGGATGGAGATGAATTTTCAGAAGTTACTTATGATACTGACGTTCATACTTTAATTAGTAATAAGTCAAGAGTATATAAAGGTGGTTCATGGGCAGATAGAGCATACTGGCTTTCT
>JBILDL010000112.1:0-6922 GCA_044352635.1 Saprospiraceae bacterium
ACTCAGGTATTACTTGGTATTTTTACCCTTAAAAATAGTATTTATCAAATACCAGTTAACCTTGGTGTAGCACATCAGGCCGTAGCTTTATTGTTACTAACTACTATGTTGGTAATGTTATTTTCCGTTCAAACTAAGAAGTTATAAAGACTAAATGTTAACAACATTGTGGAAAACGATTTTATAAAATAATTGTCTTTTGTTTTACTTTTTATAAGATTTTATTAAAGTCATTTACGTATCTATTAGTTATTAGCGTTGCAAACAAGTAGTTATCGTTTTCCACATGTTTTCCACATGTTTTAATTTATTTGTTAGCATTTTTATGTCGTTAAAATTATAGTTTATTATCTTTTTGATAGGTTAATAACAGGTTGTAAATTTTCTGATTCATAACCAGAGAATACTAATAAATTGTTTTAATTCTTTGAGGCTATTTCGTTTTGTGGATAAAAGCTAAGTGTTTTGTTTTTAGTGAATTACAGAATAGAGAATATTTTTATTTTTAATTTTTTATTTTAAAATATTGATAATCATTTATTTATAAATAATTTTTCTGTTAATGTTTTTATAAATAAAATGTTTAAAAGAAAAACTCCCTGTTGGTAATTATGTTAATAAATTTTGAGCTGGCAGCAAAATGTTTATATCTAAATTTATAAAATGTGATATATTGGTATAAATAATAGTATTTTCTCTTTCAATTTCTTGTCAAAGGTTGAAGAATATAGATGTTTAACGTTCTTTAAATTTTTAAAAAATGTTAATAACAATGTGGAAAACGAAATTTAATAAAAATGATGTTAAAAACAGATTTATGGTTTCCTGATGTGGAAGAAAGTACAGAAGAGGGCATTGTTGCTGTAGGTGGAGATTTATCAATGGAACGCCTTATATTGGCATACAGTAAAGGAATTTTTCCCTGGTATTCTTCTGACACAAGTCCTATTTTATGGTGGTCACCAGATCCAAGGTTTGTTCTTCTTCCTGAAAATTTAATTGTTTCAAAAAGCATGCGACCTTATTTTAATCAAAATAAATTCAAGGTTACCTGGGACCAAAATTTTGAAGGCGTTATTAAAAATTGTCAAAAAATAGATAGAGAAGATCAGCTGGGTACCTGGATTACCTCTAAAATGTTGGCAGCTTATATTCAATTGCATAAAATGGGTTATGCACATTCTGTTGAAGTCTGGTTGGACAATGAATTGGTTGGTGGCCTATATGGTATTTCTCTGGGAAAGGTATTTTTTGGTGAGTCTATGTTTGCTAAGGTTTCCAATGCTTCAAAATTTGGATTTATTTCCTTAGTAAAACAATTGATTAAAAAGGATTTTGTACTTATTGATTGTCAACAGGAGACTAAGCATTTAGAAAGTTTGGGCGCTAGTGCCATAAAAAGAAAGGACTTTATTGATATTCTAAACCATAATAACATTGAGGAAACTTATATTGGTTCCTGGGAGAACTATTTTACTAATTAATTTTTACGCCTTAAGTATTTTGGCCTTGTTTTCAATAACAAAACTTGGTCAACCGGTAAAAATACCCGTTTCTCTTTCAGGGACATTCGCAGAATTACG
Source organism: Saprospiraceae bacterium (assembly GCA_044352635.1). Classification (GTDB taxonomy): domain Bacteria; phylum Bacteroidota; class Bacteroidia; order Chitinophagales; family Saprospiraceae; genus BJGN01. The sequence goes on from JBILDL010000112.1 coordinate 1,584, forward strand.
TTCTGATCATTTTCATGGTGGCATAGATATTAAAGGGACTGTAGGAACACCAGTTTATGCAGTAGAAGATGGATTTCTTTACAAATTGGAGTCCAAAGGAACGGGTTATGGCAATGTTATTTACATTAAACATAAAAATGGATATATGTCTGTTTATGGCCACTTATCTGCCTTTAACACGCCATTTGAAGAACATTATTATAAAGAAGCTAAAAAATATAAGAAGTCAAATTTTTCAGTTTATTTCAAGAAGGATGAAATTCTGGTTAAAAAAGGAGACAAAATAGGTGAAATTGGAAATACTGGCTTCTCGTTTGGGCCCCATCTTCATTATGAAATTCGAGATTTAAAACACAATAAACAGGTTAATCCTTTATTTTTTAGCGTAAATGTAAAGGATTGTTCTGCGCCTGAATGGACCGCATTAAAACTGATTAACGTTGATGAAAACAGGGTTTCCAGAAGCGAAAATTTTGTTAAGCTTAATAAAAATGAATATTTTAAAGTAGATACATTAGATTTATTAATTGGTAAATCTGCTTTAGCCGCACAGGTTTTTGATGTCATGGAGGGAAATAATAATAGGAATGGCGTTTATCAGTTGAAAATGTACGTAGATGGAAAACTTCATTTCCATTTTTTAGCTGGCAAGATAGCCCTGGAGGAGTCTAAATATGCCAATGCTTTGATTGATTATAAAGAAAATAAGTTATCAAAGGATATTTTTTATAGGTGTTACCGTCTTCCTGGAAATAATCTTAAGTCTTTTAAACATCTTCAAAATGATGGATATTTTACTGTGAAATATGGTAAAATAACCAATATAGAAGTTGAAGCTTTGGATTATGCGGGGAATTATAGTCGGAAAAGAATAGCTATTAGGGGCATAAAAGGATATTTACCCTCGCTCCCTTTTCATAATAAGTATGTGTATAGAAATGTTGATAACCAGTTAAAGACCTATTTTATAGAGGTGAATATTCCTAAAGGAGCTGTTTATCAAAATATTCCTTTTATGTATCGGGAGATAAATGAAAGGCGTAGGGAAACTTTTTCAAGAATTCACTCGGTTCATAATGATAATGAACCTTTGCATAAAGACATTTTTTTGTCCATACGTTCGGGAATTATACCTGACTATTTAAGGGAAAAGGCATTTATTTCAGGTTGTAATCAACAGGGAAAGTATGTTAATTACGGGGGTAAATGGAGAAAAAATTATCTTGAGGGACAGGTCGATCAGTTCGGAGAGTTTTCAATCATGATAGATACCATACCTCCTACCATAAAAGATTTATCATTAGCGGGAAGGGGGAAAAAGGGAGTCTTACAGTTTCATCTCTCAGATAATGTAGATTTGCCAGAGAGCATGGATTATCCCTTTTTTAAAGTTACCTTGAACGGACAATGGATTAGAATGCGGTCTGACAGTAAAAGCGGTATCATTTCCGGACATTTACCTATTGATCTTAAAAAGGGTAAATATGAAATTAAAGTAACGAGTTGGGACAAAATGAATAATATAAATCATTTAACAAAGTCATTCACCGTATGGAAATAATTTTGGTGAACTAAGTTTTGCCTAACTTGTTTTCTATAAAAATAATAAAAAATGAGCCATTTGACTATTGGGGACGACGTTCCTTCCTTTGAAGAAAAAGATGAGCAAGGTACGGTAGTAAGTTCTGCCTCATTAATGGGTAAAAAGTATATTTTATTTTGTTACCCGAAAGACGATACGCCAGGTTGTACTGCCGAAAACTGTAGTTTAAGAGATCATTATGCCGCATTAAAAGACATGGGATATCTTATTTATGGTGTAAGTCCGGATAATGAAAAGAAGCATTTGAAATTTAAAGATAAATATCAGTTACCTTTTCCGCTTATTGCTGACACAGAAGCCAGGTTATTAAGTGCTTTAGGTGCTTGGGGAGAGAAATCTATGTATGGTAAAAAGTATTTTGGCGTACTAAGAAGTACTTTCATCATAAACGAGGAGGGTAAAGTAGCTCATGTCATTAATAAAGTCGATACAAAAGCTCATGCAGAGCAGATAATAGCTTTATTAAAAAGTTAAAGAGCCACGGAATGGCATACATAATCGGGTATGATACCACTGGAATTAATCAGAAAATGATGTTGTTCAGGAAGCGTGTTACCAGATAAAACGAGGGCAGTATGTATGCCAAATTTATTTCCCCCTAAAATATCTGTATGCAGCGTATCTCCCACCATGAGTATTTTATCTTTTGGAATACTTTTTATAGAAGATAATTTTTCGTAAGCATAGATAAATAAAGGAACGTCAGGTTTTCCGAAGCGAATAAATCGTTTACCAACAATATCTTCCAGCATGTTGGCAATACCACCGATAGCAATATTAATTTGATTGTTACTAACAGGATAAGTCCTATCGGTATTCGCAACTACGACGGGAATATTTGTATGCCTGAGTAAATTAATTGATTTACTCAAATCACTTTCCCAGTTAAAACCTTCTTCATCTAAAAGCACTAAAGCAGAAATGTCAGAAAAATTTTCAGGCTGCACCTCGCTAATGGGTAAGGTTTGAAGGCCTAAATTTTCAACATAATGAGCAGAATTTTTAGTTCCTAAATACGCTATGGTACCTTTTTTAATTTTTAATTGAAGGTATTCTCGGGCGAGCATGCCTGAAGAAATCATATTTTCCTCGGTAATTAAATGAATACCTTGCTGTTGGTATCTTTTAGCTAATTCAAAAGGACTTCGGGAAGAATCGTTAGTAAGAATAAAAATTTGTTTTTGGTCATCATGCAACTTATAAATGGTTTCAGCAACCCCTTCAATCAAGCCATTATAATTTTTTAACACACCAAAGGCATCAAAGAAAATAGCATCATAATGTTTAATAACATTTGCAAAAGAAGATATTTTAGTCATACGTTTTTATTATAGCGCTAGTACCCGAAGTAATTTATCGGCATTAAATTCTTTTTCAATGCTGGGTAAATAGGTGCTGTAGGCTTCCTTTTGTAATTTAGTGGCATATATTTCGTGGAAGAAATATCGGCCATCTTTAATGACATAGTTAAGAATAAAAAACCGATATACCTCTGGTATAAACCTGATCTCTGTTTCAGTGAGCGGATAAACGCGATGGTATGCTTTAAGAAATATCATAAAACGGTCTTCCATTAACGTGGAAATATTGTAGCTGAATACGGTTCTGTCACCAGCATCAGAAACAATGCGACTAAGAAAATAAAAATCTAAAATTCGGGAAGCCATTCTAAACCAATCATAATCCCATCGGGAAAATAAACTGGTTTGATTCGTTACAGAAAAATTTCCGATATTCCAGTCCACAAAAACAGGTAATTTCTGTAATTTATCAATCCTTAATAAATCGCTGTTTGTAAAAAAACGTTCACATTGTTCTTGAATGACGGAAGCATATAATCTGTGTTCAAATTGACCGAAATCAGTTGATAAGATGTCCAGCAAATGGTAAAGATCTGATTTAAGTGTTTTTGAGGAAGGGGGTAATGTATTCGAAACTCTGGAACAAGCTTTATGAAATGCCGCAAATTCTTCTCCCAAACGTTCTATTTGCGTATGGTTTAACCGGGCTGGCAATTTCAAATCAATAGCCACGGGATTATAAAAAACAACCCAGGCATCGATTAAGGAATCTTTATATCTGTGAACAAACAATTGATTTCCTTTTATCAGGGAGCGAGCCAGGAAATGATTAAAAGGCGTATTTAGATTATTGGCGAGGACATTTATGATGGAGTGATCCTCAATAAAATGGTCATATTTTCCAAAATAAGAAAGCTTGGCTATAACAAAATCACCTTCGGGAAAAATAATTTTATAAACATGATTGGTAGAAACCCGTGCACTTATGTCAGAAATGGATTTTATGGGTCTGCTACTGTCATAAGCGGCCCAGGCATGGTTCACAATGGTTGTAAAGTCGATATAATGCATATCAGATTCCATTTTGCCAAGTTAGAATAGTAGGCTCTTCATTGGTGACAATAAGGGTGTGTTCATGTTGAGCAACATAGCTACCGTCCCGTGTAATCATGGTCCAACCGTCAGTATCTTCTTTAACGAAAGATGCCTTAGTGGATATAAAGGTTTCTAAAGCTATGACACTATTTTTTTTAAAAACAGCTTTATTGTAGGGGTCATAAAAACAGGGAATTTCATCTGGATCTTCGTGTAGTTTTCTACCAATGCCGTGACCCACTAAATTTTTAATCACTTTAAAACCTCTTTCGGCGGCTTTTTGCTGTATAAATCGCCCAACCACAGCTATTCTTACTCCTGCTTTAATTTCCTTTATAGCTGCCAAAAGTATTTCTCTGGAAGCCGAAACTAAGGGTTGTAAACCCGTCAGGTCATTTCCCAGGATAAATGAAAATCCATTATCTCCGTAATAACCATTAAGTTCCGCTGACACATCTATATTGATTAAGTCACCCTCTTTTAAAATTTTAGATTTTGAGGGAATACCGTGAGCTGCCTCCTTATTTAGTGAAATACAGGTATAACCAGGAAATTTATAATCTTTTATTGGTGCAGAGGTTGCACCATAATTTTTAAGTAAGGATGCGCCAAATTCATCTAATTCCAAGGTATTCATCCCTGGTTTGGCATATCCAATCATTGATTTTAGGGTAAGGGCCACTGCATCACTGGCTGCCTGCATGCCCAATAAATCTGCGTCTGTCTGAACTATCAAGATTTTTAACTTTAATGGCGAAAGTTAATATAAAAAAAAGGTAATTTTAGAAGTTAAACAAGAAAAGCGAAAAATGAGGGTCAAAGCATTTGGTATAGCAAAAGAAATTTTAGGAAATTCAAGTATATATATTGAGCCAGATACGGTTTTAACCGTTGGTCAATTGAAGGACTATTTGTTTGAAAATTATCCAGAAATGGTTAAACTAAAAACCATGGCCATTGCTGTAAATCAATCTTATGCAACAGATGATACAAATCTGACAGAGGGAGCTGAAATAGTAATTATCCCTCCAGTGAGTGGAGGTTAGCGCAGATTTTTATTTTTCTAAGTCCAATAGATATTTCTTTTTTTCCAGGCCATAGAAATACCCGTGAAGGTCGCCATTTTTTGCAATACATCTATGGCAGGGAATGATGATAGCGATGGGATTATTCCGATTGGCATTTCCAACCGCACGAAATGCCTTTTCACTTCCAGCCATGGACGCTAATTCACTATAACTGACGGTTTCGCCATAAGGAATGAGTTGTAAAGATTCCCAAACGGAAATTTGAAAAGGCGAAGCATTTCCGTAAGAAATCGGTAAATCAAAAACGGTCCT
>JBILDL010000113.1:0-6919 GCA_044352635.1 Saprospiraceae bacterium
TTGTTTCCTAAAATTAGGCGCTATTTTCTCAATATCTGCCCTATGACTATTAGCAATGGCCCAATCGATAAGATCTAAGGGGTGTTCCTTTAAATACCAAACCCCTTCATTTAAATCGAAATCAGGTGTGCCGGTTACGGCAGTAAAAATATTCCAAAGACCTTCTTTCTCCGGACGTTCCGCTTGAAAATGATCAATAATAGATTTTTTAAAACTCGTTTTCAACGTATCATTAAAAGCATATCGGTAAAGCCCCCAATAGCCCATATAATACATTTCGTCATCGGAGTGATTCCACGATTCGGAAAGATATTTTGAATAATCATCGGCATTTTCAGGTGCCATGCTTATAAAAGCCATAGGTCTCATTAAATTTTCAAAATATTTATGTTTATTCATGAGTTCAAATGCCTTTTCCTTATAAATGGGTTTATTTGTAAAGCGATAGGCTGTTTGAAGCATAGCGACGATATTACTTGAATTTAATTTCCGGTCACCCACATTGGTAGGAAAACCATTCACATAAGAAGGATTCCATTTACCCCAAAGGGTAGGTTTTCCATCATAATCGATTAGATACCAGTCATTTTTAATGACATGCATCATTAAAGTATCGATAAGATTAACTGCACGCGATTTCAAATCCGGAACTTGCACTAATTCTGCTAAGGCACCAAAGGCAAAAATATGACCAATTACCTCATCTGAAGAAGTAGTTGCCTTCCAGTCCCATTCAGGATCTGGCGCATGTTGCCAACGTTCCGGATCACTTAATTTTTCCTTAAATCCACGACGTTCAAATGACCTTGAAGGAAAGCCAGGTACAGGATTTACTGTATATAAACGCTCCATAGCATCGAGGCATTCCCTGATGTTTGCTAACGCGTCAGCCTCTTTAGTCACGGCGTACCTGAAAATTTCTGCACCAAAATACATAGACGTCCATAGTCCGTCATTATCAGAATCGGCTAAAAATCCACTGCTCAAATTGCCCTTTTCCATACCTACAAGAGAGGCATTGAAACCATTTCTAATATGGCGCTGGCGAACCTGTTGCTGGAAAAACTGTGCCTTTTCATGTAAGGTCATGGATTTAAAGCAAATTTGACCTAAACCGGCATTAGTTACAATGAGTACGCTATTATCAGGACCAGGATTAATACTTTTCACGCCATTTCCTGGAAGCCAGCGTTCACCCTGAAAATAATCATATTTTCCATCTTTTCTAGAAGCAAAAGCACCATTACTTGAACCAAACCATATCCTGTCGCCAATTACCCGAACAGCCGTTATATCAGTAACGGGTAATTTTTGAATTAAACCTGAGGCTTTTCCTGTAGTTAAATCAACTAAAAAGTAACCTTTAGAACTTCCAATGACGGCATTATTGCCTTGGATATCAAAAGAGGTAAGTTCCATTCCCCCATAAACCAGGAGATTAGTATTCGCTTTGGGATTAAATTTATAAAGGCCCTTCGCACTAAGCATCCAGAATAAATCAGTACTCACCTGGTAACGAATATCCAGTATTTTTTCATCTAATTTTGATTTAAACCATGTTTTAGAATCACTCACGTAATGAAAATCATTTTCACTGGCAATCAAAAAATCAAAATTTTTACCCCCAACGCCTTTATTTGCTTTTGGAAGCTCGTGATGACAATAGACAGAGCCAGCCCAGGCATTGCTAAAAACGGCTTTATCGTCGATTAGCACAAATTGATCTTTATGAGAAAAAGAACCCTGTATTTTTTTATTTCCGATGGTGCGATATTTTTTATCTGCCTGGAAGCCACCTGGATATAAAAACTGACCATTGTGAGGAATTAGCAAACCATCAGAAGAAAAAACACTCATGTTACCATTTCTATCAGCACAAGCTGATTCAAGTTGAACCTCGGCACTTTGATTATAGTATTTTATGCTATAATCTTGCAAATAAGGTTTATCCTGATAAACAGGCTGAGTTTTTTTTGTCTGTGCAATGACAAAATTGGTTAAAAAAAAGGCGCCAAGAAAGGCGCCAAGGAGATTTATTTTCATTCTTTTTTGTTAAGGTTTTTTAAAAAGTATAAAATGAAAAAGGAACCGGACTACTTTATTTAAGTAGTCCAGTTCAATATTATTACTACCAAGGTTTACCAGTACCTTGAATTAACCATGATTTACCCCATTGGTTATTATTACCTCTGGTTTTCCCGTAAGTAACCTGTAGTTTATCAATGGCTAATTTACTTTGGGCAGCATTGAAATTAATTTCATTATTGCCGTAAGTAAATCTAATGGCTACGACAGGTTCAGGAGATCCAGGTCCTACTTTCAGTTCAGGAAATCCAGTTCTTCTATAATCGAACCAGGCTTCAGTAGCTGTTGTCCATGATGCTACCCATTTTTGTTCAATTATTTGCTTTTGGGTACCATTATATGCTACGGATGGATTGGCGATAAATGTGTTATAACTAGCTCCCACGCCCCATGTATCCAACGACAATTTTATGGCCTGATCATAATTTGATTTTGCAGCACCTGTAGACCATCCTCTTAATGCAGCTTCTGCCAGAATAAAATGAACTTCAGATGCAGAAATAACCCTTGCGCGCAAGATACCACCTGATTTATTTCTATAAACGTCTGCTAATTGAGAAACGTGCTGGTTTTCCACCTGTTGACCAGGCGTAGGATTCAGGTTATATTCACTTGGTTCAAGTTCAGCAGGTGGTACACCCACGTAATTTCCTGTATCTAATTTTTTACCCAACAACGTTGGATTGTAATGTCTGGTAAATTTACCCCCAGCGGCAATTTCAGTTAAATATCTTACATCAGAGTAAGATTTTACGCCATTCACTATCACCCCATTTTTCCTAATAAACGGATCGATAGCTGTATTTAAGGTAGGATCTTCCACCCATCTGCAATGAACTGGTCTAAACCAAATAGCAAGACGAGGATCATTGTCAGCAGATAATTTATTAATCAAGGTAGTGGCAGGTTTTAATCTTCTAAAGTTAGAACCCGCGTCAAAATCAGCGGCTGTTGGCCATGAATCAGAAGAGGCGGCACCAATATAATTGATAGCCACATCATCGGCTGCTGATTTTAAATAAACACCTGAAGAATAGACAGATTCAATGGTTGATTTAGCCAAATCAGGTAATTTAGAAGAAATTCTCATGGCATATCTCAACAACAAAGAATTTGTAAATTGGTGCCATTTCGTTGCATTTCCAGCAAAAAACAAGTCATATTGTGGAATAGCTCCCACATTTTTTCCTGTAGCAAAGATTTTAGCCGCTGCCTGAAGGTCTGCAATGACCCCTTTGTAGATAACTTCCTGACTATCGTAGGCAGGATATTCGAAATCTGCTCCAATTTGATCTCCTTTCAAAGCATTTGTATATGGGGCATCACCCCAAAGATCGGTGATAGTGCCGAAAATCAAAGCACGCAAAGTTAGGTGAACACCATTATGGAACTCCAGATTTTCTTTGGCTGCGCGTTCACCTAAAAACCTATTTGTTCTTAGTAGTCCATACCATCCATTCCAGTCAACGAGGCCCCATTCGTATTGATTGTGACCTGTCCACCAACCATCTTTTTGTGTATGTTGCACCGTACCACCAATTTCCTGGTAGCCCAGATTTAACAAACTTGTTGCGATACCTCTTTGGATACCTGGCATTAAAAGGTTGGCATTTGCCTCAGAAGTAGGCACACCATTGGGATTAACATTAATCTCATCGAGACTTTCACAAGAAGCAATCAAAAAGACAACTGCTATGAGTGAAACTTTTGTTAAAGATTTAAATATATTCATAACCGATAATTTTAAAGATTATTCTAGAAAATAAATTAGAACGTTACGTTAAGTTTTGCTCCAAAAGACAAGGTCCAAGGTTCAACATTCTGTAATTCTATACCTTGTCTAAAGATATTTTGAGTATCCCCTTGTTTACTTCCTGTAAGCTGGAAAGCTCTTTCCGGATCAATACCGTTTTTCCCTTTCGTCCAAAGAATTAAGTTTCTGGTAAATAATGAAACCGTTGCGGCTCTGATTCCCTTCATTTTTGGAAGGTCATAACCTATGGCTAACTCACGCATTTTCAAGAAATCGGCGTCAAAAGTAACTTGTTGGTTATAACTCCATGCAAACTGATTAGACGCAGGTCTAACAAAAGTGCCAGGTCCACCTAAATGTTCTCTAAATACCCCAGGAGCTGTTTGAATTACACCAGGTATAAATACTCCGTCATAATTGGTTGCTGTTCCCAAAGGATTAGGTAAACCACCTGCTTCCTGGGTGTAACCACCCACGCGAGGGAAATTACCATTTTGTGGAATGATATATTTTTCAGGATCTGATTTTAACAAAGCAATTAATTGATCAGGCGTGTATAGTCCCCCTGGAATTAATTTATCCATTTGTAATTGTGATTTCCAATTGGAACCACCGTATCTGTAGGTAAAAGATTGGTACTGACCTCCAATTCTCCAATCTAAACTTGTTGAAAGATTCCATCTTTTATACCGCAACATTGATTGAACACCAATCATAGCATCGGGATTAAAATTTCCAACTTTCACCCTTCCTTCTCTGGAATTATCAGGAATCCATGCACCTTGAGGAGTTAGAATTGGCCAGTTATAATAAGGAGATTTAGGATCTGTAACTTTAGAATATCCACGGCTATATAGGTTACCTATATCTTCTCCAACATAAGTTTGTGCACCCCCATTATTATCATCCCAAAGCGTTATAAAATTCATGCCAGGCGTGAGACTTTCAAGTCGAGTTCTCATTCTGGTAATATTTACGTTGATATCCCAAGATAACCCATCATTACCTTGAATTGGCGTACCACCAATCATTAATTCCCAGCCACGGCTTGAAATTACACCCGCATTAATCTGTTTGGCATTAAAGCCGGTGGAGGAAGGCGATTGAATATTCAGGATTTGATTGGTATTTTCCTGATAAAAATAGGTTCCTTCAAATCTCAATCTATTGTTAAATAAGTTGAAATCTACCCCAACTTCCCGGGAGGTATTGATTTCTGGTTTCAAATTTGGGTTTAGGAGTGTTCCCGGGTAAGTATTATAAACGAGTGTTCCCCATGATTCAGTGCCAAGAGTAGGTTCCAGAGCATAAGGATTGGTGTCATTACCCACCTGAGCTAAGCCAGCGCGAATTTTAAACAGGGAAATAAAATCTGGTAAGTTGAAAGTGGTATTTGCTAACCAACTAACTGATACTGATGGATAAAAATAGGATCTATTTGCTGCAGGTAATGTACTTGACCAATCATTTCTTGCCGACAAATCAACATAAAGCTGATCTTTAAATCCTAGAGAAGCGGTAGAAAACAAACTATAAATCATTTTCCTGGAAGAACCATTTGCATAACGAATTCCCACTGCTGAAATATTGCTGATTCTATACAGATTAGGAACGATCAAACCAACACCACCGGCACTTCCCATATAATTATCGGAAAAACTTTGCTGCATAATATTACCGCCTGCCGTTGCTGTTAAGCTAAAATTGGCAAATTTTTTCTTGTAAGTAGTAAGAAATTCAATATTTGACTCTTGATTGGCCAAATTTTGAAGATGATACGCCCCATTTCTTTCTTGTGTGTAAGAATAAGGAATCTTTGTTTCTCTTTCCTCAGTGTAAGTATCAAAACTTGCTCTGATTTGAGAGCTTAAATTTGGATTAAAGTTATATTCCGCTTTAACACTTCCGAAAGCCCTGTCTCTTAAAAAGCCATTTAGCATGTGATTTGCAATAAAGTAAGGATTATCCATATTATTGCTTGGAGAAAGTTGCTGAATGCCTTCCTGTCCGGGTACCCAAACAGATGCAAGGTCTCTAATATCAACATGAGACCAGTTATAAACAGCTTCCAATGGATTTGCTCCACGGTTTCCAGTGGAAGGTCTACTATTTGAATTTGATCTGGTAAGATTTACATCCGTACTTAACCTTAACTTTTTGGTCAAGTCATAAGTAGTTGATAGCGAAAGGTTATGCCTAAAAAGATCCGAGTTAGGAATCATACCTCTATGTGACATATTGGTATAGGACAAACGGTAATTTGTTTTATCAGAAGAACCTGAAATAGCCAGAGAATTAGTGGAAGTAATACCTGTTTGCACAAAATTTTTCATGTTATCAGGAAACGATTTCAGTTCTGTGGGTACTTTAGCACCATTTGCATCCACCGGAGAATTCCACTGTACAGCCTTTAAACCTTTATCCAGTTCCGTTCCTGTCCAATATTCCGATCTCTCATCAAGGAGACCCACCCTATTGCCATTAGCAAATTTATAGTGCAAATCGAGGTAACGATAAGGGGTTTCGAAGACATTGCTGGAGGAAAAATTAACAGAAAGAGCCTCTCCCTTTTTTCCTTTTTTCGTAGTTATAATGATTACCCCATTTCCCGCACGGGAGCCGTATAAAGCCGCGGCACTTGGGCCTTTCAATACCGATACACTTTCGATATCATCTGGATTTAAATCGGAAATAGGATTACCATAATCGACCTCATTTCTATTACCCATCACCCTCATATTACTTAGAGAATTTTGAACAGGCACACCATTAATAATGAATAAAGGCTGATTATCACTTGTTAAAGACGTTGCTCCCCTGATAACTATACTGGTAGAAGAACCAACGACACTCGTCTGATTTACTGTTACACCGGCAACTCTGCCAGCGAGCGCATTAATTACATTTTCCTGAGATACCGTTCTAAGCGCATCGCCTTTGACTTTGCCTACTGAATAACCCAATGATTTTTCTTCCCTGGTGATGCCGAGAGCTGTAACTACGACTTCATTCAGTCGCTGACTGCTGGCAGATAGGGCAACATTTATGACCACTTGGTTTCCCACCGTCACGAGTTGCGTT
>JBILDL010000114.1:0-6902 GCA_044352635.1 Saprospiraceae bacterium
TTCCTGCAAGGAGGTAGATGTCAATCCCTACGCGTGGATGACAGATACCCTGAACCGGATTGGAAATCATCTTATCAATAAACTGCCCCCTTGTGGGAACCTGCAAATAAGGAGTTTTTCCTCCCCAGCGCCAGAAGTCGTATCTTGTTCTCAATGGGATCTATTGAGGGAAGTTGGTTGACGGCATAGTGTAATGCCCTGCCAATGGCTCCCTTGATCAATACGTTCTTGTGTTGGGTTTCCACCAACTCCTTGAAAGCATCATAACCTGGTTTTATATCCTCCCGGCGGCGCAGCAGTTTCTCCTGTGGACTAAGTGCGTTTTCCCTGTATTTCCGCTCTTGGGCATACCTGCATATTCCGGTGATATAGGGTTCTTCGTCAATTTTGGTGATTACATTTATTTTAAACTCACATTCTTGTCAATCACACCCTTTTCAATGAAGTTTCCTGTTAATATTAGTCCCAGTTCCTGGTCATTTGTATTTTTCTTATTAGTAACCAAATATGAAATTTCACCAAAATTGACGAAGAACCCACTTTAATCCGGATTTAGTGGCTCACTTTAACCCGGAATATCCAGTAATGTCTGAAGTATTAGGATTTGGCATAAATAGTTAATCCTCCTTCAATTCTTGTTCCAGATGGAGCAATTCTAAAACAAGTTTATATATGGTTGTACATGGATTCTGATTTGCAAAGCCCATAGCCCCATTGAAAGTTGATTCAAGTTTTTTAGAATGTTTAATAGCAAGCTTTAGATCTCCATATTTTGATAGCATATCAAACATATCTGTTCTGTTTTTGGTGTATATAAAATTTGTTAAACCTTTATTTCTGAAATTAGATTGTATTTTTTGTTTGTATAAATCTCTTGAAATGCCAGTATTATAGTATTCAAAGTGTAATAAATACCATATTTCAAAAGCTTCATTGCTCCATGCAGCCTCAGTTTTTGGCGTGTTTTCGCAAAGTTGAATAGCATTATTAAATGCAATAGGTGAAAAACTGTCTTTGTCAAAAACAACCCATAACTTGTCTATTTCTCTCCCGGATGCTAATTCCCATTTGGTTTTTAATTTAATTGCTTGCTGAACTAGGCTCTCAGTATTAAATCCTTCCCCAATAATCCTAAAGTCTATAACTTCCAAAACCCCTTTAGGCAAGGATGATTTAAGTGATTTAAAATAATTGGGCTCCGTCTTTTCACCTTCACAAACGATAAGATAGCTCTTTCTTTTAGGTTTAAAGTTTACCTTTCTTCTAGCCTCCTGCCTTTCTCTTGTTTTTAAAATGGCGGGTTCAATTTTTATTTTCCTTCCCATTCGTTCCTTAGCATTTCAATATTTCCAATGTAAGGAATTGCCCCATATCGACCTTGAATATAATCCTTTTCAAATGAACGATCTTTTCTAATTTTAAGACCATTTTCGTTATAATCTGCGAGTGAATACAAATCTGATGCGCCAAATTCATCTTTCTCGACAAAAAATACCTGGTCTCTGCGGTAATTTCCATAATGTAGCAGGTTCGTGTCGTGTGTTGAGAAAATGAACTGAGCACTTTTGGGATTATGTTCCTGTGAATTAAAAAGCCTGGTAATAGCTAAAGTTAATAATGGATGTAAACTGGCATCTAACTCATCTATAACTAAAACGCCACCATCGGAAAGTACGTCAAATATAGGTCCTGAAATATTAAATATTTTATTCGTTCCAGATGATTCCTGACTTCTCATGTCAAATTCTTCAAGTTTGTCAACTTCCTTATGATCATTAAACTTTTTGTGAATAGTCTTCACACCAATCAATGTTTTGCCTTCTAAATCAGTTACTAATTGTTTTAATAGTGCTTCTGGCAAATCTTTAGGTAGCTCATTGGGGTCAAACGTTTTTTTAACCATTTTTATATCTTCAAAACCAAGGTCAAGTTGATGGTAGAAACTTTGTAAAACTTGTTTTTTACCCTCATTTTCAAGCATCTTAAATGTTATGGCTTTATAACTTTCATGGCTTAATCCCGAAATGGTGATGAAATGATTGAACCAATGCATTATCGTCTTAGCAATTTTTCCATTAAATTGATCTATAACAGCCAGGAACAAGGTATTCTCCCTGGTTTTTTCCTCCAAGTCTTTTCCTTCCTTAAAGGATGAAAAAACTTGTATGCCATCGTCTTCTCTTATAAACAAAGGTTTTTCCGTATTTTTTTTTGCTTCAAACAACCATTCAGCTTTTATTGAGATGTTATTTACCTCAAATCCGTAACGGTATCGAACGTCGTTAATAAGAAACAAAACTTCAAAGAAAGATGGTTTTGATTCAAAACCTGTATGTAAAAGGAACGGGGTAATATCCAATTCCTGTATAGAGGACTTTTCAAAAGATTTTAGAACAAGTCTTCTCATAGTACTCATTGCCCTAACAAAATTGCTTTTGCCACTCGCATTTGCGCCGTAAATAATTGCTCCCTTTAGCAATTTGTATCGTTCTGTTATAATTGGGGGGTTGTCAGGATAATCTTTTATTTGAGTTGCCTGTAATCTTAATGATTTTCTATCTTTAAAAGAAAGAAAATTGCCCACGGTGAACTCGATCAACATATTTACAAAATTTGAGGATTATTTACAAAATTAGTCTAAAAAACAATGTAAATGAATATAAATGAGAAAAATTCTCATTTATTTTGAATTTTTATCAAATTGAATACGTGATTTAAAAGTTTGTATGGTCGAATGATATTCATCATTTTTTTAATCCATTCGGCCATTTCCAAAAAATATCCATTTAAATTTCATGCGAACAAACTTATAACATGAATAACGAATGCCATGGTTCCGTAAATAGGGAATTGCACCTGTATCATGAGAGGGCGTATGCCATTCGTGGCACATTTAAGATAGAAAGCCTACCCAAGGCTTATTATCCCAATAGTGATAATTAACGAGTATTCTAATGTTTACTGGGTTAGTGTTCAAAAACGAAATGAAGTAAAATCAGCCTATTTCAACCGAGTAAGAAATAAATTAACTTCCATTCCTTACCCTATTAGACACACAAATTAGATTCATACCCTACCGTAAAAAAACGTCAAATTCAAAACAAGAAGCAATATGCAAATCAATATAATTAAAGAATTTTTAAAAAGCCAGGAGTGGCAATTTACCCAAGTTGAAGGTAAAAACGTATTATAAGTTGTTTTTTGGGAATTTTGAAATGGACTTTCAAGCTGGTGAAGTAAGAATTAGGACAAGTATTTCGTTCAAACACTTTGAGTTAAATCAAGATTTTATTGAAGAATTAATTATGTAAAACATTGTAACGATGGACAAAAGCCTTCCCATGATACCTCAAAGCCAAAAAGACCTTTTTTATCTAAAAATATGTACTTGGACAGACGGATACAAACCACCTACAATCGACAATAAGCTTACATATCCTCCAATCCCCATGCAAAGTACGCCATTTCGTATTCAGAAATTTTAGGATATAGTGCCAAAAGTTGTCCCATTTTGAGCTGAAGAGCGGAAAGTCTTATCTTTTGTTTATTTCTTTTTATTTCAGCCACTATTATCTTTTTTTCTAGTTCGTTTACAGCTATAAAATCGATCTCTATTTCACCTTTCCTATCCCAATAACCGCCAATGTTAGTAAAAGCCTCTGTTTCCATAGCTTTAGTTTTGAAATATTTCTCCAACATTATTCCGGTAAAAGTATCATAATCTCGATCAATAACCTTTTTAAGCTGTTGGTGCGCTCCTATTTCTATCATGTGACTGTATTTATAAATGAATCGAAACCAGAAAGTCAAAAAATTATCTTCCAGCACATACTTCACCTGCTTGGTTTTACTTTCCCTAAAAATAGGCGTTGCTTTTTTGATTAAGTGATAATCGTTTTCCATTTTGGTTAAGTAACCCCCTATTTCTTTGTTTAAGCTATTTTCAATTTCGCTTCTACTGTTTTTACCATTAGCTATAGATGAGAGAATACTAAAGTAAATGGCATAATCCTTCCCAAATTCTTCAATCAACATGTTTTTTCCTTCGTTGATGAAAATTGAATTTTCAGCCGTAATATAAGCAATCATTTTTTCTTTGTTATGAGCGTTGTTGTCCATCAATAATTGAACATACTTAGCTACACCTCCTGTGAAACTATACAGCGCTAGTAAATCGTCAGCTTTATAGCTCGGGTTATAATCCGCCAGTATTGTTTTTAATGTTTGTGTATCAAAGGCTTTCAGATGAATATAATGTTGAGCGCGACCAAAAAGCGGTTCTTTATTGTTTTGGAAGATTTTGTGCATCAATGAGAAAACAGATCCAGAAACAATTAGATTCAATTTACTCGTCGTGTGCTTCAAATCCCAAATCTTTTGCATATCGCTATATATGGAAGAATTGATGGAGAAAAATTCTTGAAACTCGTCAATGACTAAGGTGATTTTTTGAGATTTCGACAATTCACTCAGGTACTCAAACAACAGAGAAAAAGATTGAATTTCTCCTAAAATGGGAATCTTTAATTTTTCATGCAATTCCCTTTGAAAATCTTTGCATAAAAGGATTTCAGACTTTCTTGCTACAAAAAAATACAGAATCGTTTCTTCTTCCAATGCTTTAAGTATAAGTTGTGTTTTGCCGATTCTTCTTCTACCTGTGATAACTGTGAATTGAGCATTTGTATCACTCTTAATCTCAATTTCTCTGAGAAGTTTGATTTCGGATACTCTATTGTAAAATTTCATTTCTGTATATGTTTAAAAATTGATAGTTCCGAAATGCTTGTTTCGGAAATGCAAATTTATGAAATATATTTGTTGAACCCTATATGATGGTGAGGAATTTTAGGACAAACGCACTATGGAGTTAAATATTGCGATTAGACAAGGGAGTGTTGCTATGCAGTTTCGATCGCTAGCTGATTTGCTGGGATTCCAGAAAAACAAACAAATGCCATAATGGCTTTGATGGTCTCAAAAACGGAACAGGTTACAATTTTGATTGATGCGTCCTTTCTAAAAGACAGGATTAAGCGAAGCTACCTGCAATGGTATCAGTTGAAGCTTAAAAAGTTGCGTGAATGAAAAATCGCAAGACTATTAACGCTGATAATCAGTAACTTACATGGTGCGCGATTTGGTGCGCAGTTGAAACCTAACTAACTGATAATCAAAAATAAAATAGCCAATAATTAGTGTGGTACAAGAATATTGGTTTATAGGTAAATTAACCCTTAACACTCGGTTCTGAATCAGGATTTTGAGGATTACAGAGAACTTCTTCGGGTTGGAGGTATGAATAACGAATGACCATTGTTCCAAAGATAGGTTTGTGGTAAGAAGTCCCGCCCTTTGGTTAGCACCCAAAACGCTGGCAGTATAAAAACACTCTCTTCCAGAGTAAGTCTAACGGAAAAACTTGTCTAAGAAAAAATAAATACTTACTTTTGACGTTAGTAACTTAAATCAGAATTAATGATCAAGAGTTTTGGCGATAAAGAATGCGAGAAAATTTGGAATGGTATTCGGTCGAAAAAATTGCCAAACGAGATTCAAGATGTTGCGCGTCGAAAATTAAGGATAATCAATAACGCTCAGGATGTTAATGATCTTCGTATTCCTCCCGCTAACAAACTCGAGAAGTTAAAAGGTGCTTTGCAAGAACACTATAGTATTCGGATTAACAATCAATGGCGAATCATCTTCAAATGGATCAATAATGATGCTTACGAAATAAGTATTGTAGATTATCATAAATAAAACAGTTATGGAAAAGCTAAAAAATATTCACCCGGGCGAAATCCTACTTGAGGAGTTCTTAATACCTATGGAGATTTCTGCCTATCGTTTGGCAAAGGAAACTTTTCTCCCTCAAACCCGCATTTCTGAAATTATAAAGGGTAATCGGAGAATCACGGCTGATACTGCGATACGTTTCGGCAAATATTTTGGAACAAGCGCCAAGTTTTGGTTAGGTCTTCAAGATGATTATGATCTGGAAGAAGAGCAAAATCAAAAAGACCAGGAATTTAACAATATCAAACCCATTGAAGGAAGTGCCGCATAACAGCAAGTAAGTGCAGCCCAAATCTTATTTCGAAATAAAAATTCGTTTTTAAAGGTTAATTTTTATTTTAGGAAAAGTGAGCTAATTGCTTGCTTGTCAAACGTTATGCACAAGGCTAAAAAACAGTCTTAGGTTTGGACTTTTTATTCCATTCACCATTTCCCAAAAATCTCCATTTAAATAACACTCGAACATGCCTTTACTATGTATAACGAATGCCTTTGTTCCGGAAATAGGGAAATTTATCTGTATCATGGCAGGGGCGAATGGCATGCCTCTACCGCAACTTGAAATCCACATAAAATAGGTTTTACAGGTAACATTCACCCTTGACACTCAGTTCTGAATCAGCATTTTGAGGATTACTTATTTTATTTGTTGGAATAGGGCATCCATGTTGACCTCACTTTGGATAAGTCCGGCGTAGTTCATTGGATTTTGAATGCCATGCGTGGTTACCATAGTTAAAAATAAGGTCTTTCTTGTTTTGGACGTGGACTGGAAGACATCGAGCTTATGTTGAAGTTCAAGTGCGTACTTCCTGGTGATGTCAAATTTAGTCTTTGAGAATTTTATTTCACAGATGTTTATACACTGATCAGCACGATCGATGAGCAAATCAATTTGTGCTCCAAGGTCTTGATCCTTAGGCGTATGCCGCCAAACATAATGTTCAGTATGCAAGCCTGAAATACCCAATTCCTGTTTTAGTTGCTGTACATGTTTAAGACATAAATGTTCAAAGGCAATGCCGCACCAACTAATCCACGATTGGGTTGAAGTAAAAGCGGTCCAACTTCCATGTCCTTGTAATTTGCCACTGGCCATGAAT
>JBILDL010000115.1:0-6857 GCA_044352635.1 Saprospiraceae bacterium
TTCCCGAATATTTGTCATTAGGCGGGAACCGAAAAATCCACCAAGAATGGTATTCAATACAAGCAAGGTTGGATAATCATCATGTTGCCTGACTCCTGTCAGGTATCCGATGTGAAGGGACGACTGCAGGGTACCTGGTAACTTTATCTCGGTTGTACCAAAGATAGGATTTACTTTGGGTATGACCGGAGAAGGAGGGCTTTTTTTGCCTATATAGAGCTGACCCATTGTTTTGTTTAACATATCTAAAAACGGTAGAGGTACATTGCCGGAAAGAAAACACTGACAAGTTTCCGTGCTATACCAGTCAGAATGATGCTTTTGAAGATCTTCCTTAGTAAGATCTTCAAAAATCTCCTGATTGGAATTCCAGCCAAATGGATGATTTTCACCCAATAAAATAGCAGTAAAGGATCTATAGCCAACTACGTCAGGTTTGGTTAATTCAACTTTGAGCCGTGCCACATTTCTTTGGACAAAAGCGCGAATTTCCGATGCGGGGAACGTCGGATTTTCAAGAATATCAGCTATCACAGGTAGGGCTTCCATGCCAAATCGGCTTAAACCCAACCAAGAAAAATGAGAGTAATCCAATTGGACAGGTGATTCCCAGGAACTTCCCAAAGTGTCCATTTTTTCAGCAAAGGCTTTTCCGGAATATTGCGAGCTACCTTCTTTTAACATCGAGGCAGTGGCTCTGGCTACCATTCGTTTATGTTCGTGTTGCCTACCTACATTAAAGCAAATATCTAACCGCAATGCCTCCGTTTCTGAGCCATGAAGAAGGGTAACGGGGAGGCCATTATCCAGAAATATTTTTTCACTATCGGGAAGTTTTACTCCTGAAATGGTACTTACACGAGGCGATCTCCTTCTATTTAAACTCATTCCCTAATTTTTATGGTGTCAAAGTTAACAGGGTTTAGATAGATTATGACAGGAGGCAGAAAAAAGTTACAATTACCATAAAATTTGGCTATTTTTACACCAAAGAAAATAAAATGAAATTTAGCATATCTTCCTCCGAGTTGCTTAAGCAGTTACAAATTGCTGTTGGCACCATTTCCTCGAATCCTTCCTCCGCTATCATGGAAGGTTTTTTATTTTCCATCCAGGATAGTGTCCTGACAATATCAGCTACAGATAATGAAACAGCTATTTCAACGGAAATGGATGTCATGGCTGATTTTAATGGAAAAGTGGCCATTCCTGGAAAAATTTTGATGGATACACTCAAGGCATTGCCCGCTCAGCCAATTACCTTTCAAATCGATGATAAAAATTTCGGTATTGAAATAACTTCAGCCTACGGGAAATATAAACTCGCTGGTGAAAATGGAGCTGATTTTCCTGCCATTCCAACGCCTGATGAAGTAGAAGCGGTGAGCCTTTCTGGTCTGGCTCTGCTTCAGGGTATTTCTAAAACTATTTTTGCAACAAGCACTGATGATTTACGACCAGCAATGATGGGTGTTTATTTTCAAATTGATACGAACAAAATTTCTATGGTGGCTACTGATGCCCATAAATTGGTTCGTTATGTGTGCACCGATATTACAAGTTCTGTAACTTCTTCCTTTATTATGCCTAAAAAGGCGCTGAATCTTTTAAAGACGGTGGTTCCTTCTGATGCGGAAATTACCCTTTCGTTTAATAAAAGCTACGCATTTTTTACCTTCAACAAAATAAAATTGGTTTGTCGTCTGATCGACAATAAATATCCTGATTATAACGCGGTTATCCCTGTTGATAATCCACTCAGTGTTCAGATTTCAAGACACGATTTTCAAAATTCTCTTAAAAGAATTGCCATTTACGCCAATAAAACAACAAATCAGGTAGTGTTGAATATTACCAAAGGCAGTATGACCGTTTCTGCACAAGATTTAGATTTTTCTAATGAGGCCATTGAGCAGCTTCCTTGTAATTATGACGGATCTCCCCTGGTTATTGCTTTTAATGCTAAATTTATGGCAGAAATGTTAGGTGTGTTAGATTCTGAAGAGGTGTTGCTGGAATTATCTACTCCCTCAAGAGCGGGACTTATGTTTCCCTCAGAGCAAAAGGAGGGCACAGATATTTTAATGTTGGTAATGCCTGTGATGCTAAGTAACTAATGAAGTTAAATTTCAATATATATATCGTTGCTTTCTTCCTTTTCTGTGCTTTTTTTAGTTGTAAAAAAAATGAACGTGTTGAAGAGAATCAGGAGAAAGCAGTAATGGGTTCGCCTGAAAATTTTATACAGCAATACCAACAATGGTTAGATGTAAATGATTTTGAAAAGGCAGAGGAATATGCAACAGAAGAAGAAAAATTAAGGTTAAATGATTTAAAGAAGTTTGTGTTTAAAACTCAGGAAACATTGGATTCTTCTTTGCTAAAAACCTCATTCCTCGCTATTAATTGCTTGCCAAAAGGGGAACACACTATTTGTGTTTGTAAAATGAAAGATCAGTTCGAAATA
Organism: Saprospiraceae bacterium; assembly: GCA_044352635.1. Taxonomy (GTDB): domain Bacteria; phylum Bacteroidota; class Bacteroidia; order Chitinophagales; family Saprospiraceae; genus BJGN01. The sequence continues at coordinate 2,468 of JBILDL010000115.1, forward strand.
TATGATAATACGTTTTATTTAAAAAAATCGTCAGGTAAATGGCTAATGGACGCTCCTCCCGAAGAAGCACAAATTTATCAGGACGAAGAACTTCAAAAAATTATTGATAGTATTTTTTTAACGATGGAAAATAAATTCCAGCAATGATGTCGATCTATGAAAGTTGGCCTTTTCTTTGGTTCTTTCAATCCTATTCATAACGGTCACCTGGTTATAGCAGAATTTATGGCTACCCAAACTGATCTCGACGAGGTGTGGTTTGTTGTTTCCCCCCATAATCCTTTAAAAAATAAAAAATCATTAGCTAATGATTATGATCGCTTAGCCTGGGTTCAAGATGCTATTGCCGATAACCCGAAATTTAAGGCTTCCTCTATTGAGTTTACCCTGCCACAACCATCTTATACTATAGTTACCTTAGCGGTGTTAAAGGAAAAATTTCCCGATAAAAGCTTTCATCTTATTATGGGTGGAGATTCATTGCTTAGTTTACCTAAATGGAAAAATGCAGATATCATATTGAGAGATTTTCCCATTTACGTTTACTCAAGACCCGATTATGAAACGGCGTCAATGGAGGAAAACACTAAGGTTAGGATTTTTAAAAATGTGCCTCAAATGAATATTTCTGCCAGCTATATAAGACAATGCATAAAAGCCGGTTTTTCTATTCGCTATCTCGTTCCCGATGTAGTTTTTAATGCCATACCTGCCTCAACGAATTTTAAAAACGCTTAGCTCAATGAATAGTACCCCCAGTTTATTAGTCCTTTTCCTTCTGTTTTTATTTAATGGGTTTCAACTCCACAGTCAAGATACCTCAAGATTAAGAATACTGGAATGGCAGAGTCTATTTCCACTGCGGCAAGGGCAACAAGTAACTCAAAGCGAAAATAAAATATTTTATATCGCTTCTCAATCTATCGTTTCTATCGATAAATCTGATTTTTCAATGGAACAATTTGATAAATCGAGTGGATTGAGCGACGTAAAGTTGAAATTCATACAATTTAATTCATTTAGAAAGGAACTAATCATTGCTTATCAAGACGGTGTTTTTGATATAATGGATCAAAAGGGTAGGGTGGTTAGTCTTCCTCAAATCAGAAATTTTAAAAATTTTACAGGAGATAAATCGATAAACCAACTTTATTTAGCAGCGGGTGATTTATTATTGATTGCCACCCAATATGGTGTTTCTGCCTTAAATTTGGCTAAAAGAGAATTCTCATTTTCTGTATTTACCGGTTTACCAGTTAAAAATGTTATTCTTCATAAAGGATTTATTTACGCAGCTACAGAGAAAGGCTTATACCGCATTGAGGCAAATCATGCTAATCCGGAGAATTTCAATAATTGGAAATGGTTGAAAATGCAAGACGGCTTTCCTTCTGGATTTTGTTCTGCCCTCGGCATTTTTAAAAGTAGTTTATATTTTAATGTTGGTAATAGCTTGTTTAAATACGATGAAAATATTAAAAGTGCTAAGGAGGTGTTCACTTACTCACATCAGAATTTATTATTTTTAAATGGCAATGGAGCACAATTATTAGCGGGTTACAGATGTTCAGATAACTCGTGTAATCAAGACGAAATTATTATCGTTAAGGAAGATATGCCTTCTACCAAAATTCCAGGTAACTGTATAGGCAGAATACAAAATGTTGTCCAGGAGGAAAATGGAAGAATTTGGTTCGGCGATGAATACCAGGATTTCAGGTATATGGACAAAATAACTGATAGCCAATGTAAAAGATTTTCACTTAATTCGCCCTTTTCAGCCTCGACCAGATGGTTGACCATTTCGCCGGAAGGGGTATTATGGCTCGCGTCAGGAGGGGTAACTCAAAATTTTGGATACCGGTTTTTGGACCATGGATTCGCCTCATTAAAGGATGGTACCTGGCGTATTTACAATAGGTTTAATACGCCCGCTATGTTAGGTGAAAATGCGAATTCACCGGATGACGATTTGTATGATATCATTACCATGGCGGTACATCCTACCAATGGCAAAGTATATGCGGGTTCTTTCCTGGAAGGATTATTACAAATGGATGGTGAAAAAATAGTCCGGTTCGATGAAAAAAATTCTTCGCTGAATAATACGGTCGGAGATGCTATTAGAACCAGGGTCAGTGGATTAGCATTCGATAAAGATAAAAACTTGTGGATTGCTAACCATCTGGCAGAGAAGCCCATATCTGTATTAACTGATAAGGGGGAGTGGCAATCCTTTAAACCTAATTGTGCGGAAACCCAACTTCACCAGGTAGGAATAGATGGGAATGGATTCAAATGGTTTGTTTCTTCCTCTTCTTCAAATGGCGCATTAGTTTTTGATGCTGGGGACCTGAAAAATCCTTCTGACGATCGTTGCAGGTTAATTAATACCAGTACAAGCAGACTTCCTACCAATCAGGTTAATTGTTTAGCCGTTGACAGAGAGGGATATGTGTGGTTGGGTACGGCAAAGGGCATTATTATTTTTGAATGTGGTGGAAGTATTTTTGATAATAATTGTAAAGGTGAGTTGAGAATTGTTGAACAAGACGGTTTCCTCGATTATCTGCTATCCACAGAAGAAATTTTATCTATTGCTGTTGATGGAGGAAACAGAAAATGGATTGGAACAAAAAATGGATTATTTATCCTTTCAGCCGATGGACGTAAAACGGTAGGTCGTTTTAATACTTTAAACTCACCCTTGCCGGGTAATTCCGTTCAGGCAATTACTATAGATGCCAAGTCAGGTAAGGCTTATATTGGAACAGAGAATGGGTTGGTCGTTTTACAAAGTGAGGCGGTGGAGGCTAAAATTTTTCATTTAGGTAAAAAAATGGAAATTTATCCTAATCCTGTTCCCCCCTCTTTTTCTGGGCCTGTAGCTATACGAGGTCTGGCAAGAGATGCGGTGATCAAAATTTCCGATATAAATGGGAAATTAGTATTTGAAACGAAGGCAGTTGGAGGCCAGGCTTTATGGTACGGGAAAGATTTTCAGGGTAATAACGTAAAATCTGGCGTTTACCTTGTTTTCAGTACTTCTAATCCTTCATTGATAGGATTTAGTAATCCAGATACTTCTATGGGGAAGATAGTATGGATAGGAAGAGAAGAATAACTTGATTATTTCAGACTTGAGGCTTTAATTATTTCTTCGTAATACTCTTCATAAATCGGAAGAATATTATCTATATCAAACCGTTTTGCCTGAGCAAGCGCCTGCATTCTAAAGGTGGTTAATGTTTCCTCACTACTTAGAATAGTAAGGGCATTTTTTGCCATATCGTTTATATCACCTATTTCACTGACAAAACCTGTTACCCCATGAATATTCACTTCTGGAATACCTCCTGCATTGGTAGAAATGACGGGTACTTCGCAGGCCATAGCTTCGAGAGCGGCTAAACCGAAAGACTCTTTCTCTGATGTTAACAAGAAAAGATCTGCCACGGCCAAAAGTTCTTCAACGGCATCCTGTTTTCCTAAAAACCTGATTTGGTCGCCCAGGCCAAGACTTCGCGAATAAGATTCGGCATTTGACCGTTCTGGTCCGTCGCCAATAAGCAACAATTTAGAAGCTAATTGTTCATTCACTTTGGCAAAGACAGAAATAACGTCTTCTACTCTTTTTACTTTCCTGAAATTACTTACATGAATAAGAATCCTCTCGTTATCCAAAGCTATGGCCTTTCGAAAATGTTCTTTATTACTTCGTTTAAATCGGTCGAAATCTATGAAATTTGGAATTACCTTAATATCTTTTTTTATATTAAAATAATCGTAGGTTTGTTGTTTTAAATGATCTGAAACTGCGGTAACCCCATCAGATTTATTAATGGAAAACTCAATAACAGGTTTGAAGGCATTATTTTTACCAACAAGAGTGATATCGGTACCGTGCAGTGTAGTGATAACAGGTACGTATTGACCTTCGCTCAGCAGTATTTTTTTTGCCATATAAGCGACGGCGGCATGGGGAATGGCATAGTGTACATGAAGTAAGTCCAGGTTTTCGAAACGCGCAACATCCACCATTTTTCCCGCCAGAGCTGTCTCGTACGGAGGAAATTCAAACAAAGGGTAATCAGAAGTATCTACTTCATGATAAAAGGCATTTTCCTGAAAATGTCCAAGCCTGGCTGGTCGTCGATAAGTAATAAAGTGTATTTGGTGACCTTTACGTGCCAGTCCAAGTCCAAGCTCCGTAGCTATAACACCACTTCCTCCGTAAGTAGGGTAACAAACAATTCCTATTTTCATGCTGCCTTTAATCGATAATAACCAATGGAAGCCCCAATTGTTTATCATTAACCTGAACGGATACCCAATAAACGCCAGGAACTTGTTTATTAATATTTAAAGTGAGATTATGTGATGTAGCAAT
>JBILDL010000116.1:0-6811 GCA_044352635.1 Saprospiraceae bacterium
TGGAACTTTCAATAATTTAAAGTCACATCTGGGGTATGAGCTTTTTCCAAAATTTTCCAGTCTTCCACCATTTAATATGCTGGTTAATGCAACTAATCATAGCCTCCACCACACACAATACAATGGTAACTACGGTTTGTTTTTTCGTTTTTGGGATATTATTTGCGACACAGAATTAAATTCGACAGAAAGTACATTTAATGAAATTCATCAACGGGAAAATGCATCTATCATTGATAATACCAAATACAGGTTATTGATTATTGATAAATTGGTAAAAGAAACGCCCGATACTATTTCTGTGTATTTTAAACCGGAAGACAAAGAATTTTACAATTATAAGGCAGGTCAATACCTCACTTTAAAAGTTAAAGTAGGTAGTAAAACTTATCATCGTTGTTTTTCATTAAGTTCTTCGCCAAATATTCATGATTTTCTAAGAATAACGGTAAAATTAAAAGGCGAAGTTTCCCATTATTTTTATCATGAATCTAAAATTGGCGATAAAGTAGAATCGTTGCTACCTATTGGGGATTTTACTTTTCAACCAAATATATTAGTTCAAAAGAATTATGTAATGGTTGCAGGGGGTAGCGGAATTACACCATTATTTAGTATGATTTTTCAAATGCTTCAATTTGAACCTGATAGCAAAGTGGTTTTACTTTACACAAATAGAAAGGTAGAAAGTATCATCTTCAAAAAAGCACTTAATCAGTTAGCACTTCAATACCCACAATTTAAATATATTGATTTTATTTCAGGAAAAAATCGAATAGAAAAAAATGATTTAGATCTATTCAAAGATGCCTACTACTATATTTGTGGACCCGATGCCTTAAAAGATGGAATAAAGCAACATTTAAAAGATTTAAAAATTGCTAAATCTAATATCAATATAGAGCATTTTGCAGATGGCTATATGCCTTGGTTTGGTCTTTTCAAAGGACAAAAACCCAACATTAAAAACAAGGTTGCTTTTTTCTAATTTCATTCATGATTTTACAGAAAGGGCAACTGTTGAAGTTGATTATTTGTTTCAATATCAACATCGCATCATTCCTATTGAAGTGAAAGTAGCAGAAAAAGTTTAAAAGACAGTTCTCATCTCAGGCGCTGGCTTTTTTTGTTTGGATAAACCAGGCAATATATTTCTCAATTTGAGAACTCAAATAATATGGGAGGTTGAGTATTTGGTATTGCCTTCCGTTCTGGGTAATGGCATTTGTAATATTTAATGCTCCTGCATAAAATGTAAAATCCGGCTGAAATTTCACCGGATTATACAATTAAAACTAACTTCTCAACTCTTTGACCAACCAATGTACTTTTGTACAAGGACAATGTAAATGAATAGCCTTTGGTGGATGGGTTAAATGAACCGCTTCTAACTTTTCAGCTCTTTGAACCGCAACATCAATACTTCCTTTCATTAGTTGATATGTGTATCTAATAAAATTCTCCTTTGATTTCATTGTTGTGTAATAATCAAATCTCTGGTTTTGAAATTTTGCTTCGTGCGGAAAACTTTGTTTTAAAATTTCAGTTAAACGCTCGTAATACTTTTTCCTGCTCAAATATTCATGATTTTGAATGTCAACATCTTCAAAATGAAGTAAATGTTGTTGTATATTTACATTTATGGAAAAACTACAATTTCCAGACTCATTTACAAGTTTGTTTAGCAGTATGTCCTGTTTTGCTAACTCTAATTTGTCTTTTTGCCGTGCGTGGGTCATTTATAAATTTATTTTGTCTTGGGTTGTCTTGTGCGGCTTTTAAATGTATTTGCAAAATGCGTTGGCTAAAATGTTTCTCTTAGTCTTCTAAACATATCAATTGTAGCACAAAATACTACTCCTAAAGCATTACATGGTTCGGGGATTTTTATTTTATTCCTTTGGTTCGGATTACTTATTTAATGCGTTACAATAATTCTATTTGAGTTGTCTGCTAAAGCATATGCAATTAAAAAAGCATCTGCTTCGTCTGCATCAAGAAATTCATTTAAAGCATTAGGTAAATAATGATCGCTTTTAGAAATTGCCCAAGTAGAAACATTTCCGTAGGCAGCCATTACATAACTGGTGTCCTTAAAAAAGTCCTCAGGTAAATTGTCTTTGCACCATGCTTTTAGTAAATCATTTTTATCGTAAAGTTCATTTTTCACTTTGTCGATGCTAATGATTCTACCTTCATCAGCAAATTGTTTTACTTTGTTCCAGAAGCTGAATGCAACGTCCAAAGGATAACTTACTCGGTGGGCTTGAATAAAAAAGTTGCTATCAAGTACATAAACTTCCATTCCGCTTAAAAGTGTTTAGAAAAGAAGTTTTGAAATGTATCGCCTTTTAGACTTGTAAGTCTGTATGCGTCGCGATATAGAAGATTCCCAGACTTTACAGCATTATTTATGTGGGAAGCGAAAGTTAAGCTTAACCGTTTTTTTGTAGTTGCATAAAAATCACCTCCAGAACTTTGTTGTTCTTTTTTGGCAAATTCTCTGTTAGAGTATTCTTCATAAAATGCAAAAAATTGTTGTCTAGTTAGTTTTCCTGTGTCCAATGCTCTGCGTGCAATTACAATTTCACTTACTTTGAAATATCGGGAAGCATAACTAATATTAGGATTTTTACTCCAAACTTCGTTAAAGCTATTTTCAGGAACTAGAAATTCAGCGGCCACCTTGTCGCAAAGTATCTCAATGGGATTGTCTGCTGGTTGTAATTTTCTAAAATCAAAGCCCGCACTATGTCCAGTCCAAATATGGGCTAACTCGTGCACAATTGTAAATATTTGAGCAGATTTCCAGTCAGCATTATTGATGAACATGAAAGGAGCCATCTCATTTACAAGTACAAAACCTATGCACTCATCTACTGGGATTTTTCTAAATCCATTATTTTCTACAACTCCATTAAAAACTGTAATAATTCCTTTATCCTCAATATGTAAAACTAAATGGTCTTGTGCTTCTTGCCATGTTCTGAATTGGCTTGCCCAATTTTCAGGAAGGTTTAATGTATTTCGAATGTCGGCAACAATAGCTTGTACATTGGCTGTATTTCTGAATTTACCTACAAAGCTAAGTTGGTCAAAATCGTTATCCTTTAAATACTCTCTTAGCCAATCTTGTCTTTGCTGCATTAACAAGATAGTATCGTAAACGTTAATGCTGACTTTTTCTGCCTGATTACCGTTACTTCTAAAAAAAGGTATTGGTAGTTGTTCTTTTGGTGGTTCGGGCAAAAATAGGTATCCAAACGGCAAATGCACCTTTTTAGAAAATTTCTCTAATTGTTTTACGGTTGGTTTTTTTTCACCTTCTATCCAAAGTTGAACTTTGGGAAACTTATCGGTAAATGTTTGCAATTCATAACCCGCCCGAGCAATTGCCCAGATAAGGATATTTGCATTTATATTTACTTCATTTCTCATGGCTCAAAGTTACTCAATTTGATTAAATTTGTAGGTCCTAAACTTGTATTTAAGGTCTTGGTTGGTTCAGTTGTTTGAAATCATGGCATTTACACGAAGTTGCTGTTGAACTTCTGTCAGAATTTATTTTTAATAAACTTAAACTTAATAGTATGAAAGAATCAATAGACAAAATCTGCATTCACTTGATTATTTCAGGGTTATTAATAAATTTAGAATGTTTGATAACGCTAATTGGTGGGCAGGCCATTCCTCTCGACAGGTTGTGCCAATAAGCTTTTGAGTGTAAACGTTTTCGATGACTGAATTCAACTTGGGAGTGGTAAGGTTCGATTCCTTGGCCTGTCGCTATGGAGGTTGTCTAAAAAGGCAGCCTCTATTCTTTATACTACTTTATACATTGGGCTATTAGAATTTTTCCAATTTTTAAATTTGAGTAAATCTTTATGATTTTTAGGGATGGACAGCCATATTAGGCTTTTGTGGTGGTAAATGAATAAAATAGCTCCTTTTATGAGGCTTTTTTGGCTAATTTTCTAAGATTATGCCCGATGGACATGAGCCCGAATTCAATATTTACCTTCTCCATCTTACGGAGGGTGAATCTTGAAAATTTATTATTGCTTTTTAATTGCCCAAATACTGCTTCTACTTCAATGGGTCTCTTGCTTCGATGTAACAAACCGCGTTCGGAAGTTAGCATTTCCCTTGCCTTGGCTTTATATTCATTTAGCTCATGATTAATTTCTATTTTTTTATTGCCAATACTTTTATAACACCTTCCTCTTAATGGGCATCCTTCACATCTTTTTGCTTCGTAATAATCTACTTGTGAAATAAAACCATTCCTACTTTTTCTTTCACCTTGTCCTGAATACGTTAGTTTTTGTCCCATTGGGCATACAAAATAGTTCTCTGACTCATTGTAAGATAGATTTTGTACTAAAAATGGATTTTGCTTTTTCACTGACTAATCGAACGGGATGATTAACTGATATTTTTTCAAAAATATCTTCTGGAAATAAGCTTGGAGCGGATAATGGAAGTTGTTTAAATTGTATATTTCCCATATTGTTTTTGTTGCACCCTTAAGATATTAATCTTATAGGAACAAACAAAAATCCCCGACACTTTTGTATCGGGGATTTTTTTTTTATTTATTCCAAACGGGCTTTTTAAACAGCCTCCTACGTGAACCATTAAACGATGTTGATGGCATCTTGTCTTGAATCAGGATTTACAGGATTTTTAGGATTATAGTTGACGTCTTCGTTTTGATCTGGAAGGTTATTTGAAAATGGGTTGTTTTTTTCCTTCTTTTCCCGGATGCGTTTCCATTTGATAAAAAGCAATCTGGCATCAGAGTAATCATAAAAATCAAAAAAAATCAGAGTTCAGGCAATCTGATTCAAAATTTGTGTTAATATTTTGTTTTTCACCCCTCCTTTTTTCTGAAATTTATAAATCATAGGAGGTACATAGCACTCCTTTTCATCAACTACTTCTTTTTCTTTATTTTCAAAAAAGGTAAATATTTTCCTTTTTCACCCATTTTAGGTATCTACTTGGAACAAATCCCTTCACTTTCCTGGAAAGTGAAGGGATTTGTTATTATAAAATTCTTTTTTGGGGATTTTAAAAAATATTTTTGAGGATTATTAAAGAAAGTTTATGAAAAAAACATCTATCTATTTCATTATCTATTTTTGTTCTTTGGCAACCTTACAAGGCCAAATAGAGCAACAAAACTTTCCTGGATCAAAGGAAATAAACACCAAGCGCGCGACTTTTAATCTGGAGGAGCTTAAGGTGCGCTGGAAGAAGGCGGCATTGGAAAATTGTCCTGGAGTTCCATGTGTGACGAATTCAGTTCCAGGAGATGTAACAAATATTGTGGTGACTGATGGGTTAGAAGAAGGAGAGGTTATTGTAACGTTTACTCCTCCCTTATCAGACGGAGGTAGTCCTATCACAGAATACGAAGTTGAAGCAACGGAAGAATCTGCAGGCGTTAGTTCTCCTACTATTTCAAGTTATTCTCTAAAGAGTGTATTGATTGAGAACATCACGATTACAAGCAATGACATACCACTTACTCTTGCTGAGAACACAAATGAACCTGTTTCAGGCTTTGTAGTGTCTTCTATAATAAGAGCGAAGGGTTCAAAATCACCGATTACCGTTAAAGGATTGAAAGTAGGTGTGTCATATATTTTTAAGGTGATTGCCAAAAACATATTTGGAAGTTCACCGCCCACTTCAAGCAGTAAAACCAATAAGTTTACGCCTAAAGTATTTGCCTGTTCAGCTGGTGCAGCATCCTCAAGTCCAACTTTAATACAAAATACACCATTGACAAATATTACGCACACTACAAAAAAAGCAACTGGAATTGGCACAGTTACGGGATTACCGTCAGGGGTAACTGCGAACTTTTCAAGTAATGTGATAACAATTAGTGGCACCCCGACGGCTACAGGAACATTCACTTATACAATTCCATTAACGGGAACAAGTTGCAGTGGTGTGAATGCGACGGGAACGATTACGGTGTCTGCTGCTTGTGGATCAGTGACCTCTGTTACAGATGTTGATGGTAATATCTATAAAACAGTTGCTATAGGTACTCAGATTTGGATGGCAGAGAATTTGAAGGTAACTAAATATAATGGTGGGGTTACAGCGATACCAGATGAAACCAGTGGTTCTTGGAGTACGTTAACAACTGGAGCTCGTACAAATTATACTGGGGCAACTGGAATACCGTCAGGACAAACTTATGTTTCTACTTACGGATATTTATACAATTGGTATGCTGTAAAAGGTATATTTAAAACTGGAGTAATTGCAAGTACTGATACTTTAAACATCTGCCCCTTAGGGTGGCACGTTCCCACAGATGCTGAATGGACGACGTTATTCACTTATCTGGGTGGAGAATCCGTCGCCGGCGGCAAGATGAAATCTACAAGTTCCCTATGGAATTCATTCAATACGGGCGCGAATAACTCCAGCTGCTTTACTGGCCTGCCGGGTGGTTGGCGTGAGGAAAATGCCTTCTACAGCGTTAGCTTTGGTTCGCTTTTTTGGAGTGCTACGGAGAAAGACAGTGGAACCGCCTTTAACCTCAACCCGAACCGCAACAATGGTAGCGCGAACAGGGGCAACGTCAATAAGAAGTGGGGTGGGTCGGTCCGTTGCCTCATGAATTGACTATTTATCTGTTTTGTGGGCGAGCAAATGCGGTCGGCAAAAAGAGGCTGTCTAAAAAGCCCGTTTGGATTAAAAAAAAATCCCCGATACAAAAGTGTCGGGGATTTTTGTTTGTTCCTCAAAGATTATTATCCTAGGGTACAACAAAAACAATATGGGA
>JBILDL010000117.1:0-6803 GCA_044352635.1 Saprospiraceae bacterium
GTTGACCATCGTACACAATTCCGATGATATCAAATCGAATATCCCCTTGATAATGTTTACTTTCTGTGAAAGCAGCAGCGGCGGAAGCTATTTTTTTTCTTTTTAAACCACTCACTGTATTTTCAGGTAAATGGGCATTATTTCTGTGCAGCAGCCTTACCTCTATAAAGACTAAAACATGAGCATGCCAGGCGATGATATCAATTTCTGCATGCCCATAAAACCAATTTCTGTCGATAATTTGAAAATCGTGTTGAACGAGCCAGTTTATAGCCAGCGTTTCTCCCCACTTTCCCTTTTGGAATGTCGAAGCCATATAAAAAATTTCAGGATAAAGTGGCAAATAGGCACTTTATCCTGAAAAAACAAAATCTTGAATTATTTCTGTAAAATCAGATTTCCTGTATATTGTCCAAAACCATCGGTATATTTATAGATATAGACCCCTGCATGAGGCAATTCATTGGCTTGAAGGGTAAAAAGTGGAGAATCTCCTTTATTCAACTGCCAGGATTTTGTCCAGATTTTTCTTCCCTGCACGTCATAAATATCTAAAACACCTTGAAGACCAGAAGCAGGAGGCAATTGAAAAGTCACCCAGTCTTTAAAAGGATTCGGCCAAAGCCGCAACCCACTATTGGTTGCGGCATTTGGTGAAGCATACTGAATGGTCAGGGGGGCGACCACCACTGAATCAATGTTCTGTGTTGATAAGTAAGCCTCTGAATCAAAAGAATTATTATTTAATGCTATAGCATCAGAGAGATTAGTATGTCGAAGTGCTTCCACCTCAATAAATCCTAATACCTCACCTGCCTCGCTTTTTTTCAAATCGTCTGCATACCAGGACAAAGCCCAGGTATTATCATTCAATGGTTTACTACTGATATTGAATTCTTCAGAACCAGAGAAGCCATGTATTTTAATCAGTTCCGGGTTCACTTGCAGGGCAAATTGTCCACCCCACCAAAGGTCACTACTTTCAAAATGTATAGGTAACCAGACCCGTTCCCCTGGTTTAAGCTTCCAATGTGGGAGTAAAAAGACTCTGGAAGATTCCTGGGAACGGGGGCTGATACCATTTTCAGGGATTATACTATTATTAACATCTCCGACTTTTATGGCTACAAAATCACCGTCGGTCATATCTTTGAAAAGATTGGAAACTGCTTTAGATTCAGGAAAAGGCGTTGACAATGGATCCCTTGGATTAGGGAACTGGAAACTTTTAGGAATGAAGCGCCATGGCTTATTCTCAGGAAAAGTATTGGTCACATTCAAAATCAATCTTTGCAATTGAATGACGTCCCTTACAGAAATCCTTCCATTTCCATCTACATCTGCTGCTATTATTTTGTAAGGTGATTCAAGCGCTTTAGAGCCCGTCAGATGTCTATTCACCAATATCAAATCGAGCGTAGTCACACCATCTGTATAATTACCTGTTTTACCTGGCATGAATTCATACGTTCCCCCTGGCACCAGATTCCCTAAGGAATACGCACCTTTATTATCAGTCATAGATTCCCCGGAGTAATTTTTCATTTCCTCTACTTTTACCGTTGGGACACCGGAACCATTTTCCAATCTAATAGCTCCAGCAACGGTAACACCGCCACCACAAACAGCTAATGGGTCATTTATTCTCACGATAACATCGCAACGTTCATAATTTCCTGCAATATCAACAGACCACACCGTCAATGGATTATCACCAATATCGTCACACGCAAACGTTAAAGAAGCATTTGGCGGCGGCCCTGTGAAACCTGGTGTAGGTCGGGCGCCGATTCTCCATCGGATGGAATCGGTTTCTGTACAATTATCGACCGTGGCCCCCGTATTAAATTCTACGGCATTCACAATGGCCGTGCCCGAGGCTGCGAGGGATCTACTCACTATGTTGTTACAAAACATATCTGGCGGCGTGTTCTCGATGATGGCAAAAGTAGCATCACAGGTTCCAAAATTTCCACATATATCTGCAACACGATAAGTTATATCATAAATACCTGCGGGAATTCGGGATATGTCTAAAGAATTTCCAAAATCACCGCTTACTGAAATCGTCACCAGATCGGGCAAACATTCCTGTATATTCGTAGGAATAGGCAGTCTGAGGGTAGTATTACAAGAATCGGGATCCAAATAAATAACCAGTCCCTCTGAAGGACAGATAAAACTTGGTGGCGTGTTATCAAACACACGAATAAGCTGTGTACCAATAATTCTACCCGCTGCTGGCCCAATCGGAGTTCCTGCTTCATAAACACAAGTGTCTGTTATGGTCCAGGTTCTGGAAATCTGAATACAGGCACCGGAAACGTTATAATTTACTGCATCGCTATGGGTTATAACAATACCTTTATAAGCTGGATTTAACACGGTCGGAGATCTAAAACCTATGGGTAGATTTGTGGGACTTAACGAAGCTAAATTCGTACAATTTGTCTGAGAATAATCGGGAGGAAAAGTAGCTCTTAAGGTAGTAGAATCATTTAAATTAATGATTTGCGTAGGACAATTAAACGTATCGATACCGCCATAATACACGGTCCAATCTCTTCTTATGACACCGGTTCCGCCTCCACATCCCAGGTTTCTGTCGTCCTCATATTCGAGTTGAAACAAATTACAGGTGCCGTTTACAATAGGCCTGCCAACAAAACCGGTTAGACTCGTATCTGCTAAAAATGCAGGGTTTTGCAAAATCACGGTATCAGGACAAATGATGGTTCTTGGGAGTTTATCCACCACATCCACTTCAACCATGCAAAAATTGGAGTTTCCATAACAATCGGTCACTTGAAGGGTGGCCATGTTATTAGTTAAAATTTCTGCGCAAAAATATTTTAACGAATCAGAGAAAGGTAACGGGGACGCCGTCATTTTCTGAAGTTTAAAGGTTAGATTGGTACAACATAAATCGGAAGCCTGAAGATAGAAGGAGCTGGGCTCCACCTGAGCTTCCCCAGTGAGCGTTAACGACACCTGAATACTTGAAGGACAGACCAAAACAGGGGGTGTATTATCTACTACCCGAACCATGCGCGTACATTGGGAAGTATTTCCACAAGGATCTGACACCATATACATGATACTATGCAAGCCAGGAGGAACCCCAGTTAATTGCCCTCCATTCCCATTTATCACGCCATAATTGGACATAATAACCACTCTGATCTGATTGTTTGGTGCGCAGGAGTCTATAAAAACAATGGGTGGAACGATGACGGTAGCACCACATTGCGTGGCAGACGAAGTAAAAGCAACCAAAGTGTCGGAAATACAGGTTAAGCGAGGTTTTATGGTATCTACGACTTGAATAATTTGTTGAAAAGTACGTATTCCATTGGTACACCCATCTACGGCTGTCCAGTTTCTGATTAGGGTAAAGGTAGGCGCGCAACCATTTATTCTTTGATCATTATAGGTGAGGGAAAGGCCACAAATATTTGTAGGCGTTATATTAAATCCGTTTAATTGAGGCCAACCTGTACTATCGGGAGTTACATTGGGCGTTACACAAGAAACGCCCCTTCTGCCAGCTACATTATCACGGTTTGCGGGAAAAACCAAGTCACCCACGACAGGTCTTCTTATATTTATTTTTTGAACACAAGTATTTTTCAATCCATTAAAAAGCGTGATAGTCCAGGTTCTGTTTATGACACCAACTAGTGTATCAGTACAAGCATTTATTCTATTTTCGTATTTATCTTCATAGGTAATACTATATGAGTTACACTCTAACGAGGTAGCTCTACCCAATCGCGCGGTATCCGTAGGCGTACCACAAAGAACGGTGGTATCTCTCGGACAAATAACCAGAGGGGAACCCAGAGAAACCACTCTAAAGGAACCTACACATATATTTCCGCTGGGAATATGTCTGATTCTTGCATAGAGCAACTGATTTAGATAGGTGCGGCCAACGAAAGGCGTTGTAGGTAAAAGCTGGCCATTGGGACCAAGCATAACCGTAATTTCATAGTCTGTTGGCGCTGATGGGGTACAAATACCTGGATTCGTCTCGCTGAGAATCATTGCGGGCGTAATTCTAAGATTACAGGTAGAATCTGCGCTAATCAAAACATTATTATTACAAATCAGTGTACACTGGCTATGTAATAAAATAGGAGAATTTAAAAAGAAAGCAATTATAGCTATGATAATCCAATCTAATTTTTTGTAACCACGCATGATAAATATTTTTAATAATTACAAGAGAGGCAATACCAAATTCATGCCAAACTGAAGGATTTTAAAAAAAGCGACATCTAAAAAGATGCCGCCTTATATAAACTATGGAAAAGCTTTTAATTTATTTATTACCAGAGCTTAGAATCATTCTTTTAACATCGGTAAAAGAACTGGTTTCCAATCTATAGTGGTAAGCTCCATCACTCCACAAGCCATCTCTTTGGAAAGGAATTTCGTTATAACCCTTCTGAAAAATTCCTTTTGTTTCCCAAACAGATCTTCCGATCATATCTGTAATAGATATTTTTACCTCTTGTGATTGTGGTATAGTGAAACCTATAGTGGTATTTTGATAAAAAGGATTCGGATAATTTTGAAATAACTGGTAACCCCCTTTATCTATATCTTTAGATCCGTCTTTGAAAATAAGATTTAGATCGAGCATCCCACCTTCATGGGTGTAGGCCTCGGGAACGGTAGGATGAGGGGCTACCTTTAGCGCGTAGATTAACTCTGACGATTTTTTAGCCCTGAAGGTAAGTCTGAGCACGGGAGTGGTCGTGGTAGGCCAGGTTTTCTCGCGCATCACATTCCAACTAGCCGTTAGAATACCCTTTTCTTTATCAATAAGCGCAAAATTTTCATCTGAAATGCCAGGAACATCACCAGCTGTGTAATCTATTATTTCCAATATTCTCTCATCAAAATCGAAGGTAAACTGAAATCCAGCGACATCTTCTTGAGAATCAGCATTTACGTCGATAGTAAATTCCTCTCCGTAGCTAAATTTCAAATTGGGTATCTGCAATTGTAGTTCTCCAAAAGTACTTCTTGGATTTTGTACAATGAGGCTATTTGGCGTTGCAGAGCTATTTAGATCACCCACTTTAATACCTATGAAATTAGCCTGGGCAAATTTTGTTTTAAAATCATCTAAAGTCTTAGCTTCAGGAAAAGGCGCCTTAAGAGGATTTATACCAGCGGGGAAGACATAATCAGCATCAATAAAGCGCCATGAATTATTTTGTGCACCTAAATCAGTATCCTTTCCTAAGATTAACTTCCTCAATTTTATTAAATCGAGCGTAGAAACATTACCAGAGCGATCAATATCAGCAGCGATTTGCTGGTAGGGTGATTTCAGGGAAATTATACCGAGGATAAACTTTTGGATTAGCACCAAATCCATGGTTGACAGGCCATTAAGCAAATCGTCATTCTTATAAGGTTGTAATTTATAGTTTTTACCAAAAGCTAAATTTGCCAATTCAAACTTGCCGGTAGCTGTAGTTATCACGTTCATTGCAGGGTCATTCACCTCTTTTATAAGAACCTTTTCAACGTCTTCCCCTTTTTCCGTTTTAATAACACCGGCTATTTTTCCGATAGGATTGGTTAAACAAAGGCCATCATTATCCTGAACATCAACGGTAACGGTACAAAAATCACTGTTTCCTTTAGTGTCTGTCACCCAAAGCTCCACGGGTTGAAGCCCAAAATCGGCGCAGGTAAAAGTTAACATAGTGTCGAGTGGATGAGGAGGGATTCTGTTCCCTGAATTACCTCGTTTAATACTTATTTTAATAGGGCCGCCACAAACATCGCGGCTGGCAAGATTTATATCTTTAGCATCCACCATAGCCATAATCGCTGGCATTTTGGACAGATTTACAGCTATATTTTTACAAATCGGGGTTGGTGGTTTTTTGTCAATCACCGTCACCGACGTTTGTCCGGTCACTTTATTACCGCAACCATCAGCTACAGAATAGGTGAAAGTAGTAGTACCTAAAGGATACGTTCCACTGGCATTGGCTCCGTTTTGATTTGCAAAAGGTGAGTTATTGGTAATGATAAGACTCTGGTTACAATTATCGGTAGCGGTTGCCAAAGGAACAGTAACCTGAGCTACATTACAGTCAGTAAACAAATTAATAACCTGATTGGCTGGAACGGTCAAAACCGGTGGAGTCTTGTCCTCAACGATAATTAACTGGGCGTAAGTAAATCGATGTCCCGGAGAACCAGGCACATATTTACACAAATCGACTACTTCCCAGGTACGGTAAACTTTGAAACAGCCTGGAGAAGTCATACCAAATACATTATCGGAGTAGGCAAAAGCAATTTGAGCACATAGAGGCTCTTTTACTACTGGCCTTCTACTATTTACCGGAAGATCATTCACACCCACCTGAGCATTGCAAGAATTGATAGTTACATCAGAAGGCCAGGTGATGTGTTGAGCTAATAAAATAGAATTATTAACAATGTTTACATTTTGGGTACAAGTAGCTTTTAATCCCAGGGCATCTGTAGCAGTAAAAGTACGGGTGAGAAGACCTGTATTACATTCCTCCATTTTCACATTGTGGGTGGAATCTAAAGTATAGCTACAAGCTTCTAAAACGATAGGGCTTCCAAAACGACCCAAATTAATAAGTTCGTCATTACATTCAGTGGTGGTATTGGCCGGACAAATAATAACTGGAGGAAGTTTATCTTCGACCAACATTTTCACCTCACAGGTATTGTAAAAATTTCCCCAAAGATCTCCACCTGGCAGCTCTCTGCTAGGATCAACGGGACCATTCCCTGGA
>JBILDL010000118.1:0-6802 GCA_044352635.1 Saprospiraceae bacterium
ATAATGAGGCGTCAAATCGATACCACCGCCAAACCACCACAATCCGTTATCCATTTCAAAATAACGAACATTCATGTGAATAATAGGTGAAAAAGGGTTAGATGGGTGTAAAACGATAGAAACCCCGGTTGCAAAAAAATCACCGGCTGGAATATTTAACCCTTTTGCAGCCTTTTCATTTAGGACACCTTCGACGGCTGAAAACATAACGCCGCCCTTTTCAATTTTTTTTCCGGTTAGGACCATACTGGTTCCACCGCCACCTTCAGGTCTTTTCCAGGCATCAACTAAAAAAGGAGTACCGCCATCAGCAACAGATAATTGTTGGCAAATATCTTCTTGTAAAGACTTAAAATAATTACTAATATCGTTCATAATATGATTTGTCATTTAGGTAAAGCCTATAAAATTTGTACATTACTCAGGCAAAGCACAAAAATAATAAAATGGCGTCAGCAGAATTAATTTTAAGCCCAAATGGTAGAATTTATCATCTCGATTTATTGCCAAGTGAAATAAGTACTACCATTATTTTGGTTGGAGATCCAGGTCGCGTAAGCCAGGTATCAAAAAAATTTGACAAAGTGTTCATGCAAAGAATCCACAGGGAATTTATTACCCATACAGGCATAATAGGAAAAACGCCTGTTTCTGTGGTAAGTACTGGCATTGGCACCGATAATATTGATATAGTTATCAATGAACTGGATGCCTTAGTGAATATTGATTTTAAAACGGGAAAGCCGAAGGATACACATACCACCTTAACTTTTATAAGAATTGGCACCTCAGGTTCGCTGCATGAATCTATTCCCATAGATAGTTTTCTGGTAAATACACATAGTCTGGGATTAGATAACTTGTTATCGTTCTATGATGTTGAAAATAATCAGGCATTAGAGGCATTTAACGTTAAAATACATGATAAATACCCTGCATTAGGTCAATTGCCTGTAAAACCCTATTTAACTGCCGCCGATGAATCATTAATACGTCTTTTTAAAGATGAAATGCAAACAGGAATAACCTTAACAGCCCCAGGATTTTACGGAGCACAAGGCCGTCAGTTACGCTTAAAGAGCCGCATGAGAAATCTATTGGAAACAATAGCTAATGCAGAAAGGGAAGAAACGAGCCTTACGAATTTCGAAATGGAAACAAGTGGCATCTATGGATTGAGTACCCTTTTAAACCACAAGGCTGTAAGCTGTAATGTCATTCTTGCCAACAGACCCCTGAACATTTTTAGTCAGAAAGCAAATGAAAGCATAGAAAAATTAATCGATTTGGTACTCGCCCGTTTGATAAAAGAAAAATAAGGCATAAAAAAGGGACAAGAATCAGACTCCTTGTCCCGCTAAATGGTATGTTAGATAACCTCTCTCCAATATATGTGTTATGATAAGTATAACAAATAATACTATAACGAGATTAAAATGCTATTATTTTGGTTACAAAATGTGCATTTATAAAGAATACTTATATCTCGTTAATCATAAACAGTTCAAATATAGTAATCTATCCTTATATATAATTAATATATTAAAAAAATATTTCAATAATTTGATTATAAGTTACGTATAAGACTGATATACAATAATTTGAAAATTTTATCAAATCAGATAAAATAATTAAATAAGAATAATAAAAAAAGGGAATGATGAGGAGGGAAAAAATAAGGTGAGCAACACAACGAGCGCTCAACTTCGTACCCTTGCTGCGTTTCCACCCTGGGGGATTAGAAGGAGCAGCACCAAGTGCGCCCACCGGACTGCAAATATAACTAATTTTTACAAACAGTCATATTATATTTTATTTTTCTGGTGAAATAACCTCTGTTTTTTCCCCGAAATATTGAACGAACCGTTGCATTTCGTTAGCCAGCGCTGCATTTTGCGAGGCTTTAAAATAAGTTTCTGAAAGCGCCCTCAAGGTCTGGAACATAAATCGGTCCATTTCACTGACCATCATATCTTTTGTCCACAGGTCTATTTTGAGCGTTTCCTGGTGAACGCCATCGAACAATGATAACAAAATAGCTTTACACGTTTGATGTTCAGCGGTTCCATCATTTTTATCGGCCGTCCATAAAATATCAATAGGCACCTTATTTTCATCGAGGCCTACTTTAATACTTATTTCATTAGTGTGGGCAACTTTAGGGTTTTGCATAGACGAACTTTTTTATTTTTTTACAATGAGCGTATAATTCTTTACGTATAGACCGCCCCAAACACCGAGCGCTCCCGACACATTGGTCTTTACCCGGGTATAGGTTGAAAAGGGACCTTGGTTATTAATACTAAACTCGAGGGTATTCCAAAAATCGAATAAAGATTGATCCATGGTTACCCACCGAATGGTTGTTTGCTTTCCTACCGGATAAAGGCCAAAAGTAGTAATATTAAATGATTCACCATCGGCTCCAGGTCGGGGAAGATTTAGTTTGAAATTTTGTCCATTGAATAATCTATCATCAAAAAGGGAACCGCCTCCTGGTGTAATAAATGGTCCATCTTCCATTCTTACCTGGTATCTATAAAAATTCTGCTGCGTTTTAGGATCAGCTAATTTAGAGGTTAGCAATAAAAATGAATCTTGATTAGCCCCTGGATTAGGGACAAACTGAAGAGAATCGAGGGGAACGGGAAGAGGGATTGTGGTTGAAGCGGTAATCTTCTTTCCTTCAGCAAGTATCTCAATCTGATATTTTTTACCCGCCTGTCCGGGCATAGCCTGAGCCAGGTCGGCATAAAAGCAAACATTGGGAATAAAACTATTATTTTCAACGTTAAATCCTAAAATTTTTGCCGCCTGCGCTTTTAAATTAGCTGGTAAATCTTTAAAGCAAACCTCTGTTAGTGAAATCTTCCGATCGCCTTCAGATAACGTTACCTTTGCCCCGGAAACATAATTATTATTCAGCGTTTCTGTGGAGATGCTTGATAAAAAAGGGAGTGTTTTGGTAATCACCAGGAAGGCAGGATTAGCATTATCGCCCGCCTCAATAAACCCTTCAACCACCATTTGTGGTTCCTGTTGTAAATTTTCTGGAATAAAAGGTTCTTCGCAAGAAGATAATAAAAGGGAGAAAGGAAGTAAAAACTTCACTATTGGGTACCTCATAATGATTGGTTAAATTTATAAGGCAACAATAAAAGGAAGGTAGAGGTTTAAAAAAGTTTCCTGTAATTAAGAAACAGGGCATTTCCTATAACGATAAGGTCAGAAAAAGCCATGAATAGTGCTCCCCAGGTTGGGTTGAGGAAACCGCCCATTGCTAATGGGATAGCAACAATATTGTAGGAAAATGCCCAAAATATACTGTTTTTTAGCGTATTAACCGTCAATTTTGAAATATCAATGGCCTCCAGCAATTTACTTAAGTTACCATTCATTAAAATCACCTGAGCCGATTGTACAGCCATCTGAGAAGCATTACTAATAGATATTCCTACTGAGGCACGAGTAAGAGAAGGGGCATCATTTACTCCGTCGCCTATCATTGCGGTAATATTTTCGTTGGAATATCGGGAGATTATGTCTAATTTTTCAGAGGGCAATTTACTCGAATAGTAATGATCGATACCCAGTTCGCCTGCAACTTTTTTGGTTTTACTTTCATTATCACCGGAGAGAATCAAGGTTGAAATGTTACGTGCTTTTAGACCACTAATTACCGATGCGGCTTCCGTTCTTACCTTATCTGAAATGATAAAAGAGGCCCTGACTTCATTATTTATGAGTAAAAAGAGATCGGCATCGGGTTTATTTGGTTTACCCGCCGGCCAATTTCCGAGGGAATACACATTCCCCTTATCATCGATACCACTGACTCCAACGCCTTTATCTTCCCAAACCTTAGTAAAAACAGGTAGTATCTCGGGATTATTGAAAGATTCAAAGGAAGTGAGAATGGATTTGGCAATAGGATGAGCAGAAATTTTTTCTAAATGATAGCAAAGCGCTTTCATATAAGCGGCATCATCGGGACGGGAAGTAAGCGGTTCAGAAATAGTAAATTCCCCTGTTGTCAAGGTACCTGTTTTATCAAAGACCATGGTTTTCAGGTTACCCAAAGCCTCCAGGGTTGCACCCCCTTTTATAATTACTCCACTTTTTGCCAATCGACCTACCCCAACCATTACGGCCGTGGGTGTAGCTAGACCCAGGGCACATGGGCAGGAAATAACAAGCACGGCAATTGACCTTAGCAGAGCATCCTGGTAAGAAATATCAAATAAAAAGGCAGCTACTAAAAAGGTAGCCAAGGATAGAAGTAAGACAACGGGCACAAAAATGGCGCTCATTTTATCGGCAAAGCGTTGTAAAGCAGGTTTATCATTTCTAGCCATTTTCACCAGCGCAATCATATTGCCTACCACCGCATCTCTTCCTTTTGCCTTAACCTTACCTTCCAAAATTCCGTCAAATAATCTGGTTCCTCCAATAGCTAAATCTCCTGATTTCTTAAGCACAGGCATAGATTCACCAGTAATTAGCGATTCATCTAAAAGGACCGCTTCGGAGGTAATAATCATATCAGCCGGCACTATTTCGCCCGCAGAAACCAGTAATACATCGTTTAATTTAATCTGAGAGGCTGCCACATCTTCAATACGACCATCGGGCAACTGTCTTCTTGCCGACCCTTTTTGTAAATTTGCTAAAGACTTTATAGCCGACGTAGTTTGATTAACCGCTTTTTTCTCCAACCAATTTCCCAATAAAACCAGCGTAAAAATACCTGCAGCCGTTTCAAAAAAGTTTAGGTTCTCATCCATTTTGATAAGGCCGATCATACTATATATAAAAGCTGCGGTTCCTCCGGTAAAAATGAGTACATCCATATTTGGAACACCCATTTTTAGTGACTGGTAGGCAGAATTTCCAAAGTGAACCATACCAATGAACATAGCTGGAGCGGCAAGTATAAAGGAAATCCAAATATTATGCATAAATGGATAGTGAATGCCGAAGGCCATAAGCACATGAAAAAGTAATAAGGGAGAGGTAAAAACCAAACTAATCCACAATTTAAGTGATGCACCCTTTAATGAATTATCTGATTCTTTACTTACAGTATAACCAAGTTTGCTAATACCCTTTTTGACTTCTTCAACCGTCATGGAATCATTAGATATAACAAACTGAGCTTCACCCGTTTGAAAATCTACACTCACCTCTTCCAGGCCCTTTTTTTCAAGAAAACGAGTGATCCCCACTGCACATTGAGCACAATCCATCCCTTCAATTTTCAGTTCAATGCATTTTGACTCCACCTTTCTTTATTTTTCGATAAAACAAAACAATCTATTTAAAGGTTGCCCTATTATTACCTTAAAAATAGTAAAAGTGGCGGTCAAATCAATTATATTTGAGCACATAAGTAGTCATCATGGAAAAAATATTAGTTGCCAACCGGGGAGAAATTGCTCTTCGAATTATAAGATCCATTAAAAAATTAGGTAAAAAGGCGGTGGCCGTTTACTCAGAAGCAGATATAAACAGTTTACATGTCAAATATGCGGATGAAGCCTATTGCATTGGTCCAGCTTCTTCCTCTTCTTCCTATTTAAGGGGGGATATCATTATAGAAACAGCCCTAAAGGCAGGCGTGGATGGCATACATCCTGGTTACGGATTTTTGAGTGAAAATGCAGATTTTGCTTCTCAGGTCGAGAAAGCAGGTATTATATTTATTGGACCAACGGCAGAAAGTATTGATTTAATGGGTAACAAAATTGCTGCCAGAGAGACGGTAAGAAAGCAGGGGGTACCGCTCGTTCCCGGAAATAAGAATACCTTAACGTCCATTGACCAGGCCAGAATCATTGCTGCTGATATTGGTTTTCCCATTTTAATAAAAGCGGCTGCAGGCGGTGGAGGCAAAGGAATGCGGAAGGTTATGAATATGGAAGAGCTTGAAAGCCAGATGGAAAGAGCTCAAAGTGAAGCTTTAGCTTCTTTTGGTGACGATGCCGTTTTTGTTGAAAAATATGTAAGTTCTCCCCGTCATATTGAGTTTCAGATTATGGCTGATCATCATGGAAATGTTGTTCACCTTTTTGAAAGAGAGTGCAGCATTCAAAGAAGGCATCAAAAACTTATTGAAGAAGCTCCCAGTGTAGTTTTATCAGAAAAATTACGGGAAGAAATGGGAAATGCGGCGGTGCAGGTAGCAAAAAGCTGCCAATACAGAGGCGCCGGTACCGTAGAATTTATTGTGGATGAAAATCTACAGTTTTATTTTTTAGAAATGAATACCCGCTTACAAGTGGAACACCCGGTGACTGAACTCATAACTGGTCTGGATTTGGTGGCTTTACAAATCGCTGTGGCAGAGGGAGAAAAGCTGCCATTTACCCAAGAAGATTTATCTATAAAAGGTCATGCCGTTGAATTGCGTATATGTGCGGAAGACCCATTTAATCAATTTTTACCGTGTACAGGTGTTCTTAAAACCTATAGCCCGCCGGTGATGGAAAACGTGCGGCTCGATGATGCGTTTATAGCTGGTATGGAGGTTTCTATCTTTTACGATCCTCTCATTGGTAAATTAATAGCCTTTGGTGATAATAGGAATGCAGCCATAAGAAATCTTTTGGAAGCCATTAAACGATTTGATATAACTGGTATAGAGACTACCCTACCCTTTGGAAAGTTTGTTTGTGAACACCCAAACTTTATTTCAGGTGAATTCGATACCCACTTTATTGAAAAATATTTTACCACTGAATTAATCAATGAAACCTACGCGGAGGACGCATTATTGGCAAGCAAAATAGCTTTAAACTTATTT